>JAQTVP010000066.1 GCA_028707015.1 Dehalococcoidales bacterium
GGTAATGTATGGAATATCCCGATGATAACAGGTGGCAAAGAGCGAGTAGGTTATCCTACACAAAAACCACTTGACTTACTTGAACGTATTATTAGCACATCTAGTAATAAAGATGACACAATCCTTGACCCGTTCTGCGGTTGCGGTACAGCGATAATAGCAGCCCAACAGTTAGGGCGACACTGGATAGGCATAGACATGAGCAAAGACGCTTACAATGTTAGTAAAGACCGATACCACCAGTTATCTTTTGAGTCGCAATTTGGGCAACCCGAACCCCAATATATAGAGCGAAACTTGGATGATGTATTAGCGATAGACAAACCAAAAGGCAAGGATAGTTTTGAAGAATGGGTAAACGGATATTTCAAAGCTCATAAGCCCAACCCCGACAAAGGCGTAGATGGAATAACGCCTGATAATATCCCTATCCAAACAAAGACTTTTGTTGTAAAAAACTACTCCTATGTTACAAAACTAATCGGGGATGCTCGCTATCATCCCCAAGTCAAACAGCCTTTTGACCACGCCATAATCGTATCACAAAAAGGCTTTGGTGATGGTGCTCGGCAACGCCAGTTTGAAATCCAAACCAAAGAGGGTATCAAGGTTGACCTACTAACACCCGCTATGATGCTGAATGGCTATAAGGAATTAACCCCATGATAATAAGTAGCAGATTCTATGGGGATAACAACGAGGAAGTCATGAATATACAGCATGATGTATATGGTGATATTCTACGCAAGTTGGCGAAAGAGGCAATTGCGAGATACGATTTTGCCGAAAGACTGTTGGATATTCCAACCAATAATAGATTAAAACTAAACAATTTTGACCATAGAATATTCCAAGAAGCCCATGATTTAATCGCAGCATATTTTAGATATAAAACATATATACATGGAGGTTTATTCAAAGAAGAAATTAATAGAAATGATTGTATCAACAAATGGTATGAGTTTTTTAATAATGAGGTTGAAGAACTACTAACAGACCTTGTATTTACTAGGCATATAGTTTTCACAATATTATACCAAAACACTGACAAAGGCTATAAGAGTGAGGATTATATAAATGATGCGTTAAAATTACGCTACGACAATATGCTAAACACCAATCCCCCAATATTATCAAAGGAGCGTGAGGTTTAGCCATGTCCACCTTCAAGCGTAAGCGAAAGAAACAAGAAATAAGGCAACACCGTGAATTAGTTTATGGTTATGCTATTGACGGCATAATCAAGTTGATACATAAAGAACCTAATCCTAGACCGCCTGAATATGCTACAGAGAGATTTAAGAAACTAAAACAAGTCAGGTAAGAGGTATAAGCCGTGAGGATATTCAAGTGTAGTATAAACCACTACTTCACAAAACGCTACGGAATAGTCCTCATGCCTTGTAAGATAAGCCGATGGTATTTTGAGATTTACCTTGGCTGGTATCACCGCCGATTTGGTATATCTTTTACAGGGAGGTATTGATGAGTTACCACATAGAGTATATCCCCCAAACCCACGATAGAACGAAACACTCAAAGGGTAATGGCGGTAAAACAGGATGTTCGGCAGGACATAAATTGAAATCCTTGGATAACGAAGGTAGTTTTTTGTATGGAGATGGTTGCCTAAAACATGACATAGCCCACTGTGCCGATTGCACTCGCCCCGATTGCGATTGGGACTACATGGTAGAATATGAATTGAGAAAGAAGTTAAATGAAAAGAACAAGAATGAATAATTATAGCCTTAAAAAAATAGACGAGAAAAATGCCGAAGCCCCGATAAGAATAGCCCTTTGCAAGCGAGCAGGCGGAACTCCTATCACAAGGGAAGTCCAAGTCTATCATAGTGGGCAACGTCACACTTTTACCAAGGTAGAATGCTTGGGGGGAACTTGTGAGTGCGGTTGCGGACAACGAGCCGATAACTACACAGGTGGGCTATCCCCCCATGAAAAGCACTCAAGGGGGCAAGGGGGGAAACTATCACTAGAAAACTCTATCATGGTTTTAAACTCTTGCCATAGCCGTCTACAAAGAAATGAACCGATGTGGAGTAAAAATGATTGATAGAATATTTGAATTTTGCTACGCATTAATTCTTTGGATATACTTTGCATGGGGAGATGCTTTTGGATAAACCGCCATTACCACCGACACACCCTTGTAATATATGCGGAGGCACTATATGGTGGCTAAGAACTACTTGGGGCAAACCAGAGTGGCTCTGCCAAACTTGCCACCCCAAGCCGCCCGAATGATTAACTGGAAGTTCAAATGCTTGAATTGTGGTTACAAGTTTACCGCCACTGAACCGCCAGAATTATTTAATGTTTATACCAAATGTCTTATGTGTGGTAGTAAGAACTTCAAAAAGGAGATTAAGAAATGAGAGTAAATAATCGTGTTTTCACCGAAAGAATTGATATGCTTGACGGTATCCGAGTCCCCAACTGCCCTTCACAGTTCAAGGTCATAGCCGAAAACATAATGAACATGGCATCCAAGCCTGGGTATTCAGTGGGTGATTACCATACCATGACAGAACTTGACAAGATGCTTATGGTAAACTATTGGGGTATATATGATGGGCTTGAAGAAATAATTGGGCGAGATGGATTGAGTTTTCATAACTGGTTTGTTCACAAGGCTACAGCCCCCGAACTAATAAGAAGGGCAAGGCAATGGCTCTCCGAACACAACTATCTCATTTTGAAACCTGAAGTAGCCGAGAGGGCATACCAAGCTGGCGATAAATTCAGTAAATCAATCAAGGCTTAATCAATAACATCGCCTTCGGGATTGTCAACCCATTTAGCAGGTTTTATCTCAGGGAATAGTTTTATAATGACCTCCAGACTATCCACAATGTTATTCCAAGATTTTGTGGGGTAAACCTTTGGTTGCCTTGCCATCTCAACCGCCTTGCGGTTTACTCTATCAACTAAGTCTTTCATACTTTGCACTAACTCATCAAAGTGTTCGGGCAGCCCATTTTTAGCCCACTTCCACATCTCGTCTAATCTATCTTCCGCCCGATACACCATCTTCTTTTCGCCATATTTATACAGTACATCAAGGCAATCGCTGATAAGAGAATTGAATTGTTTGTACCCCCCGCCTTTCAGCCTATTAATTAACTCATTATCTTCCCGTTCTTTTTCTATCCGCTTCAAGTTTTCAGCGTTTAGTGAATGCTCCAAATCTGCTACCAATTGCTCTCGTTCTGCCACCAAAGTTTCCCGAATATCAAGCTGCTTTTCTCTATTATTCAATTCGTTTTCACGATTGTCCTGTGCTATTTTTACTCGCTCAATTTCTGCCTTTTGTGTTGCTTTCAGGCGTTCCCACTCTGCTCTATCTAGTGCAAGTTTAGCAGATTGTTCCACCAGTTCTTTAATCTTTAATTGCAAATCCTCAGAGTCTTTAATCTCATTCTGGGCAAACACCGCTTGCCTATGCGATTCTATTCTCTGTGTATCTAAGTCTTGTAATTCCTTAGCATATTTAGCTTGAAGCACTTTAGAGGCGAGAACTTTATCTTCTACCTCAACGCCCTCCTGTTTTTCTTTTTCTGTCTTGTCTATCGGTATAAATTCTGGCATAAAAAGCCTCCTTTTACCCTCCGCAACTAGCGCACATTCTAACCAACCGCCCGCCTATTTTCCAAGCCTGTGGGCTAGAAACATACTCGGTTTCCAAAGCAACACGGCTAACCCTTTTACATTTTAGGCAAATGGTTTCCGCTACTCTTTGTTCGCCAGACAATACTCGCCGTGAATCCTCTTTATTTGCTTTTTGTTCTGCCGTTAGCGGCACACGCCCATTAACTTCTACCTTTTTCTTATTTATAACATGGCGACTGATATATTTCGCCGCCCACTTTTTCCCTTTTCTATGTCCTTTTTTCTCTGAGGCTATATGTAACGCTAAGCCTTGATAATCATCAAACTGTTGCCCACACGATAAGCATTTAACAACAGGTTGGTTCACCATAATTTTGTAACCCGCCAATCATTAGGGTCTATAAAATAATAAACCCCATCAGTTGTGCCGAGTAAGATACCAGCGTGTCCATTCGGTTCTTTGGTTACATATTTCCCATAATAGTAATGGTTTTGGGCAAAAGCAACAGAAATTATATAACCGTTATTTAGCGAAGATTGTTGTATAACCTCGGCAACAGGTAAACAAACATTTGGTCGCAAGTAAGTAATGCTACCCTTATACATATTCAAAAATTGCTCAACGGAATCGTATTGTTTTAATGGTATCGGCACTTGCTGAATTTCGGTTTTTATAACTTCTTTTATAACTTCAATGGGAACTTCTTTTACTACTGTTTCGGTTACTATTTTAGGTGGCTGGTTTTTATACCACTCAATAATCTCATCCCTACCTTCAACCGCTTCCTGCCATTGTTTTCTTTCATCATCCCATGCAAATTCCTTCACGCCATATTGATGCTGTAATAGTTGATAACTTGCGCTCCAATCACTATTTATCTGCTCAAGCCGTTCTATTCTTACACCGCAAAATACAAGAATAACAAGTAAAACGCAAGACATTATCGCATATACTAATCTCATTTTCATTCTTCTTGTGTTTCCTCTGTTCCTGTTTCATATTCTTCAAGCCGATGGTCAGCACTATCCTTGTTTGACTTTTCACGGTGAAACATGATGTACTTTTTGCCACAAATTGCACAGTCAACAATTACGCCTGTATTTATATCCTTTATATCAGTTACTTCGCCTTCATTAAGAAGTTCCTGCTCTATTTCACCAAATATAGTCGCTAACCATCGGTTTACAACTCTTTTGGAAACTCCGATGGAATCACAATATTTGCCCCATGTTAGCAACTTCGGGCTAGTAGTCTCTAAGTCCGTTCTCTTACCTTGCGCCCTTAATTTTTCACGAGCTATGTAAAGTTCCGTAGCCATCTCTAATGTTAATGTTTTCCATTTAATGAGGTATGATTTTGTATTGATGATAGATAATTCACAATCCCATTCCTCTGGTATTTCTGGTGGTTTTTGTCTTGTATCAACCAAAACTGCGAGTTGATTATTGCTTGCATTTTGCGCCATTTTACTTATCAACCTCCATTAGTTTCTGCCAAACACTTTTTCGGGGTATTTTATCATCGGCATCCTATGTCCCCACAACTGGATAGATTTTATCTCCTTATCGCAATTTTTATATGGATAATCGCAGAGGCATTCTTTTGCGTACTCAGCACAAGGGCATTTATTACCTGTTGGGCATTGATTCATTTTATCACTCTCCGCCGATAATCTTTATCACCCATATAAAGCACGACCCCAAATTCAGGGTCGTAAAAGCGTGATACCACTCTATCTGGTAATTCTTTGATGTCTTTATTCGTGGCAAGTATAGTTACTAAATCACAATCGGGATAATACCGCTTGCGGTATCTCAAATCTATTATATCCTCTAAGTCAGAGATTTCAAATTTACTCTCCGTTGTTCCCATACCGAAGTCGTCAACTATCAATATTTTTCTATCCCGCAAGGATTTAAATTGTTCATCATAATATTCCCCGCCTTGCCTCAGCGCTGTTTTAAGTTTTCGAGTCATTTCACTAAAAGTCATATAATAAGAGCGAATATTTCGCTTTGCCCAATTTATAATTGTTGCCTCTATCAAATGTGTTTTGCCACAACCTGTCGTGCCATACAAAAGCACAAATTGTTTTTTAAGTTCTCCATCGCTTAATGCTTTCATGGTAGCCAATGCTTCTTTATTATCACCATTCATTTTAAAACTACCAAATGTATGATTTAGTGATGATATATTAAACGCCCGCAATTTTTGTGCCACCCATTCTGATGAACCTTCTTTTATCTCTGTTGGTTCGGGTTCTTCACTGTTGTAGGAGTTCTTCGGGGCGGGTGTATTTTGTTGGAGTTTTGCCAGGTCTTGACTGATGTGTTCCATCTTTATTGCCTCTTGTATAATTATTTTTTGCAACATCTAAATCAAGAAATTTTGATAAACCACGATTTAAAAATTCATCCAAATTCCACTTGTATTTAAAAAAGTAACTCTCGCTATGTAATATTTCGGCATAGTTTTTAATGGATTGCAAAATCTCATTTTGCTCATAATCCTTTAATGATTTATAGATAGCCTTTATCATGCTATCGGTTAATTTTTTGTGAATAATTATTTTTTGTTCATTCCAGAAGTTGTATATAGTATTAGGATTCGGATTGGATTCGGATTGGATTGGATTACGGGGACATATGCTATCATCTGCTATCAATTGCAATCCATTGTTATCCTTCCCATTCGGTGATGGATATCTGCTACGCTTAGCTCTGATTTGTTGATGGTTTTCCCATGTGCTAAATTGCAAGAACCTTCTACCATCAACTGAATACAATTTGACTAATTGCGCTTGCTGTATTTCAATTAACCACTGCCTTATAGCTTTATCTGTTATGTTATCTATTTTACGGGGAAAGCAACGAGAGCGTATGATTTTGTCATCATCTTCAAACCGCCCATAATCATCACAGTTAACTATAAGGCGATAAAATAGAGTCTCCGCTTGTGGGGATAATTTATCAAGATTAGGAGACGTGCAAATAGATTCTTTAATGATTCTATTCGGCATTAGGGCAACCCCCTCATAATACGGTCTAAGAGGGTTGATTTGGCGTGTTCATAGAGGGCTAGGTTGATAGTGGCTTCACCACGATTAAATAGGCTTACAAGTTCACGAAGTTTTGTGTTATCTTCAAAGATGAAATTGGCTCGCTGTTTTCCATTGCGCTTATCTTCGTATTCAATGATGATGAGGTTAAAACCAGCTTGCACTAGATAAGCAGCCAATGGGGTGTCTGATGTCCTGAATTCACTGTTTGACTCTACCATATCAATCCTTTTAACAATCTACTAAACTTGCTATATTATAACCATCAACCCCCGATTTGTCAATAGAGTTTTGTCTTATATTTTCGGGTGCTATGTCGCCATACATATCTTTCAATACATTGTTGGCAATAGTCTACAACAGAATTCGCTTGCTGTTTTGGGCTTGTTTTTATAAGCCTCTCTATTTCGCAATAGGTGGCTTCTGGTAGCCTAATGCCAAAACTGTGTGTCCTACTACTCTTTCCACTCATAAGGGGCAACCTCATTGATGGTGTGCACACCGTTATTCACTTCTCAAACTTCACAGTATCCAAGCCTTGCAGTTGTAGCATCTGGTTGTTAGCCTCTATCTGCTTGGCAAGGAATTTCATGTCGGTTTTAAGAGCCGTTATAGCATCATCGGCATGTTTTTTGGTCTTGTCTATTTGTTCTTGGAACTCGCTGTAAGTTTGTATCTTCTGTTCAGTTTCCTGTCTTAGCTGTGCGTAGAACTCCTGTTGTTTTATTGGCATTAATATCCTCCTAAGTAATCTACCATTGCACGAACATTGGCATAACCACTATGGTCAATCCCTCAATATCTCCCGTGAATTTCCCAGGGGATGAAGGCGATGTTAAGTCAAGATTGCACACCGAGAATGGCTTTAACGCATCGCAAAGATATTTATAATTAAAGGCTATCTTTGCTTCTTCCCGAGTCTCTATTTTAACGGGTAATCTCATAGAATAATACTCGGTAAAGTCCTCGTCTTTTGTGCCACCAGTGAGTAAACATTCGGGTTCATTATTTGGTTCTGTCCGTTGGAATTGCAACCTGATAATACCAGCAGTTAAGGCAGCAGCATCCACCATACCGAGCCGTTGCATCATAAGCGGGGATGAGAAGGATACACGGCAAGTATATTTGTCGGGGATTAACTGTTTCCAGTTGGGGAAGTTGCCTTGAATAATTTGGGAAGTGAGTAATATTTTATCGGACTTGAAGTAGACCATATCGGGGTGATGAAAGCCGAATGATATTGTGTCCTCTTTACCGAATAATCTTTTAATCAAGATTAGCGTTTGGAAAGGAATAATCACTTGCTTATCACCCAACCCGAAGTTTGCCTTTTCGTGTTCCACTCCAACCATCCTGAAGCCATCGGCGGAAACCATAGTGCCATCGCTGAATACCACACCAGTTAAAACGGGTCGGCTCAATTCTTGGGCGCAAGCGGGGATAAGGATATCAAGCATCTGGCAGAACCACTTGGCATCAATAGTTGCCCATGTCATATTATCTGTTGGTGCTGGTATCGGCGGGAAGTCTTTAACGGAATAGGGCTTGAATTGTAGGCTGCCCATGTCGCTTCTCTCAAGTGTTACCAAGCCTTTATCGTCAAGGTCTATTGAGGTTTTACCGTTCTTACCCGTAAGAAATACCTGTGTTCTTTTGCGGGGTAGTAATACCGTGAAGTCGTCTTGCCCATTGGTATTCAGGGATACCTCAACGGCTTTCTCTAAATCGGTGGTAGTTAGCTTCGCCTCTCCGTGATTTACTGAGAGTTGGGCATAGGCTAAAACGGGTAGGGTTACATTACCTCTGCC
>JAQTVP010000067.1 GCA_028707015.1 Dehalococcoidales bacterium
TATGCGGTCTCTGCTTTTGTTTGCCAGTACCATGGCACTGGGGGCATGGTTCGGTAATTATTCTGCCCTCGCCGTGGCACTGGCTGCAGGTAGCAATATTAGTAAAGCGCCCAAAGATGCTACGCTGAGTTCGGCGTACCTGCCCAGTGCCATTACAGGTAGGGCATCGGGTGGGCTGGCTACCCGGTTTGGAACCAATCCCCTGGCATAAGGAGCAATACTCAATTCTTGGTATTTCTATCTCTTTTTCGCAGCCGAAGGCTGCCTCTTCAAAGCTAACTGTCAGCTGGCATTGGATATCAGCACCGGGTTGTGGTGCTTGGTGGCTATTGGTGGTACCACCAAAGAAGGCATCAAAAATGTCACCAAAGCCACCAAAGTCAAAACCACCAAAGCTTTGCCCAAATATACCATCCATACCACTATGTCCAAAACGGTCATAGGTAGCCCGTTTATCCGGGTCGGAAAGTATCTCATAGGCTTCATTTACTTCTTTAAATTTATCCTCTGCCCCGTCATTGCGATTGTGATCGGGGTGATATTTAAAAGCCAGCTTTCGAAAAGCTTTCTTTACTTCTTCATCGGTAGCATTTTTAGCTATATTAAGAACTTCATAATAATCTCGTTTTGTTGGCATTTTTTATCCCTTATCTAGACCTCACGGAATTCACCCTCTACAGTACTATCACCATCCTCTTTATCAGTAGGTGGCTCTTCACCAGGTGGTGGTGGTGTTTGTTGCTGTTGGTAGACTGCTGCGCCTACTTTTTGCAGAGCCTCATTTAATTCTTGTGTTGCTTGTCGGATAGCGTTAGTATCGTTCCCCTGCAGTGCCGAACGTATGGCTGTTATTTTTCCTTCTACTTCTTGATTAATATCTGCTGGTATTTTATCTTTTTGGTCTCGCAGGGTTTTTTCGGCAGTATATGCTAAAGTGTCTGCAGAGTTCCTTATTTCTATTTCTTCTTTACGTTTCGTATCCTCAGCAGCATGAATATCTGCTTCTTGTTGCATACGGTTAATCTCATCTTTACTGAGACCGCTGGAAGCAGTGATAGTAATTTTTTGCTCTTTACCAGTACCCTTATCATGAGCTTTTACGCTGAGGATACCATTAGCATCAATATCAAAGCTGACCTCGATCTGGGGTAAGCCTCGTGGTGCTGGTAGGATACCATCAAGCATAAATCGTCCTAGTGTTCTATTATCAGCTGCCATGGGTCTCTCTCCCTGCAGTACATGAATCTCTACGCTAGGCTGATTATCAGCCGCAGTACTGAAAATCTGGCTCTTGGATGTAGGAATAGTAGTATTTCGCGTAATAAGCGGGGTAGCAACTGCGCCAAGGGTCTCAATACCTAAGGTAAGAGGAGTGACATCAAGCAATAAGACATCTTTAACCTCTCCTTTGAGGACCCCTGCCTGTATTGCCGCACCAATAGCTACTACTTCATCCGGATTAACCCCCTTGTGGGGTTCTTTGCCGAAAAACTGCTTTACTTTTTCTTGTACTAGTGGCATTCTGGTTTGCCCGCCAACCAATACTACCTCATCGATTTGTGCCTGGGTTTTTTCGGCATCAGCTAGCGCCTGGCGGCAGGGCTCTAATGTGCGTTCGATTAAATCCATTACTAATTGTTCCAGTTTAGCCCGGGTAAGGGTAATATTAAGATGCTTGGGGCCACTGGCATCAGCAGTGATAAAGGGTAAATTTATATCTGTCTGCTGAACAGTAGAAAGCTCAGTTTTGGATTTTTCGGCAGCTTCCTTTAGTCTCTGTAGAGCCATTTTATCTTGCCGCAGGTCTATTGCCTGGTCTTTCTTGAACTCATCACATAACCAATCCATGATTCTCTGGTCAAAATCATCACCGCCAAGATGAGTATCACCATTGGTAGACTTGACTTGGAAAGTGCCCTCGCCTATCTCTAGTATGGATATATCAAAGGTACCGCCGCCAAGATCATAGATAGCGATGGATTCATCACCTTTTTTATCCAGGCCATAGGCTAGGGCGGCGGCTGTCGGTTCGTTAACAATGCGTAATACATCAAGACCAGCTATTTTACCGGCATCTTTAGTTGCCTGGCGCTGACTATCGTTGAAATAAGCCGGCACAGTGATTACTGCTTCGGTAATTTTTTCGCCAAGGTAAGCCTCAGCATCTGTCTTTAATTTTTGTATGATCATTGCTGATATTTCCGGCGGGCTGTACTCTTTGTTCCCCATCACAACCCGTACATCACCATTTGATGCTTTGGTCACTTTATAACTCTTGCGTTTAACATCTTCTTCAAGAGGCAGTTCACGGCCTGTTTGCTCTCCCCACTTGCGTCCCATAAATCGTTTGATGCTATGTACAGTATTCTCGGGATTAATAATAGCCTGACGCTTGGCTATTTGTCCTACTAATCGTTCCCCGTTCTTGCTGATAGCTACTACTGAAGGTGTGATATTGCTTCCTTCAGCATTGGGGATAATTTTTGGCTCTCCCCCTTCCATTACTGCTACTTCACTAAAAGTAGTGCCTAAATCAATACCTATTACTTTTGCCATTATTATTTATTCCTCCTCATTTGTATTATCCTCTTCTCCGTTACCAACTATTACCATAGATGGGCGAATGACTTTATCATATAGTTTATAGCCCTTTTGCATCTCTTCAACTACTATTCCTTCTTTACCTTTACCGTGCATGACGGCTTCGTGGAAATTGGGGTCAAAAGGTTCACCCAAGGCTTTAATCTGGGAAAGACCTTGTGCCTCCAGGCTAGAGTAGAGTTTACGCTCGATAAGTGTGATGCCATCTATCCAGGTCATTTGGGCCAGGTGAAGGGGAATTGAGGTAAAAGCTCTTTCTAAATCATCCAGTACAGGCAGCAGATTTAGCATGAGCATAGCATTAGCGAATTTACTGGTTTCTTCTCTTTCCTGCTCGATACGCCGCTTATAATTGACAAAATCTGCTTGAGCTCTTTGCCAGTTAGCTAGATAATTCTCAGCCTTCTCTTTTTCCTTCGTAAGAGACTGCTTTAAAGTTTCTATGTCCTCTATTTCACTGACTTCTGGATTTATTTCCATATCATCATTATTATCTTTTGATGCTGGTTGTTTCACTATCTTCTATTTCATCCCCCTGGTTTTTTAAATAATAGAATTGGAGAAGTGGAATCTCTCTTTTTTATTCATTAATGTTATTCGATTCATATAATTCGGTTACCATCCGGTTTAATACCAAGGATAAATGGTTGACAGTAGCAATAGCGTGAGCATAATGCATTCGAGTAGGACCGATAACACAGATAGTACCAATAGCTTCTTGGGGTAGGCCATATTGCGTTATAACTACGCTGTAATCATGAACAGCCTCTGCCTTATTTTCTTTTCCAATAATTACCTGTATACCCTTGTTATTTAACTTTGCCGGGATGACACTTTTAAGCAAGTTTTTGTATTCGACTAGTTCCATCAGGGCTTGTGCTCGCTGCTGTTGGGAAAATTCTGGTTGATTCAGTATAAAATGAAGACCATAAAGAAAAAGCTCTTCATTATCCTGTTTATCTTCATTCTTCATCATGTTTACTAGGTAATCAGTTGTTTGCTGTTCGCTAGGCGAAAGCTCTATACCTTTATTAAGAATCTGTCTGCTGGTCAATCCAGCATAGGCAGCATTCAGTTTATTAGTAATATTTACCATCTCTACTTGAGATACAGCTTGGTCAAAGGATATTAGCTGTTGTTTTGCTTTTGCCCCGCGCAGGATAAGGATAAGTAATGCTACAGAATCATGTAAGGTCACTAATTCTAGATATTTGAATTGGCAAGATGCTAGTCTGGGTGTTGTAACTATAGCTACGTCTTGGACTAATTGGGCTATAAGCGTGGCGGCTAGATTTAACCATTTTTCTAATTCCTGCTCAACCTGATGAAAAAGATGGTTTACCAAACGCTGTTTATCTAGTGGTAGATATATGTCTCCCAGAGTATCCACATAATAGCGATAACCCTTGTCTAAGGGTACACTGCCAGCTGAAGAATGAGGACGGGTAATGTACCCCTCTTCTTCTAGGCGAGCCATCTCATTACGAATGGTAGCCGAACTAATCTCCAGATCATATTCGTTAACAATAGTCTGCGATGATACTGGAATTGCCTTGGCAATATATTGTTCTACTGTAGATCTGAGTATAGTCTCTGTTCGGGAAGATAACATTTCTACCCTCCTTTAGCAGTCAAAGCCCTAGACTGCTAACAACTAATATTTAAACACTTATAATTGCTACTTGTCAAGAGTAATGCTAAAGATTGATTAGATCATTCTACCTATGGTATATTTAAGTAAATGGATATTAATTGGTTAGGTCACTCTTGCTTTAAAATTAAGGGGCGCTATGCTGTAGTAATTACTGACCCCTGTTCACCAGAATCAGGTTACTCATTAGGTGAAGAAACAGCTCGAATTGTTACAGTAAGCCATCAACATTCTGGTCATTCTTATGTACAAGCAATAAATGGTGAGCCGAAGTTGGTTACCGGACCGGGTGAGTATGAAATTGGTGGCGTTCTGGTAATAGGAGTTTCAACTTTTCATGATGCAGTAGGTGGTACAGAAAAGGGGAAGAATACTGCCTATCTTATTGAGTTAGATGAATTATCAATATGCCATCTTGGTGATCTGGGGCATATACTCACTAATGCGCAGGTGGAAGAAATTGGGAATGTGGATATATTGTTACTACCAGTGGGCGGAATATCTACTATAAATGCTTCTAAGGCAGCTGAAGTAGTTCGGCAGCTTGAGCCAAAGGTAGTTATTCCAATGCATTATAAAACCCCGACACTAATACGAGAACTTGATCCTATAGAAAATTTTCTTAAGGAAATGGGAGTACAGGAAATTACACCCCAACCCAAACTTTCTTTAACTAAATCAAGCCTACCCATCAGCACCCAGGTTTTTTTGCTCGACTATTAAACTGGCGGATTATTACATAATCTTCCTGATATCAGTGATTTCAGAGGGTGGTTTGGGTGGTAAAATGAATGCTGATAACAGCGTAGCGAAGGAAAGCAGTCCCGTAACTACAGTAAACCCGGATATATAACTCCCAGTAGAGTCATATACCCAGCCGAGGTAAATAGGTGCTACTATGCCTATTGGTGCCATAAATAGCGAAGAAAAACCGGCTATTGAACCAAAAGCCTTTCGTCCAAAGTAGCGGGCTCTCAGCGGAGACATTATGCCATAACCAATCCCCATACCAATGCCAAAGAAGACAAACCAGACATAGATCATGCCATTAGTTTGAAATACCAGGTAGAGAATAAACCCGACAGCCTGCAGCAGATAGGCTCCTGCTTGTATGAAACGTAAGTTTTGTTTTTTGACGCGGTCAGCAAGCATTCCTCCAACTAGTCGGCAAGGAATGCTAACTCCGACCATAAGTGACATCATGCCGGCTGCTTTTATAGGATCAATTCCGATATCAGTCAGAAAGGGTATGCCGTGTATACTGACAACGGGCTGCACTAGGCTATGGCAGGCATTAGATATTATTAACATCCAGTAAGAACGTGTTCTTAGCGCTTGGCTGGCAGCAAATTCTGTTTCTGCAGCCTCTGCGGCATATTGTATGCCCTTATTAAGGATTTGATCGGTATCAGTTGTCTTACTTACTTCCATTGTGGCACCATCAGGGAGTAGTCCGTAATATTCTGGACGATGTCGTTTCAGGGTAAACCAGACAAGCGGTAAACCGATAAATAACATGGTCAGTCCGCCTATTGTGCAGGCCATTCGCCAACCTTGGGTATATATTAGCCAGGCAATGAGAGGTAGTACTATCACTCCGGAAAGACCAGAAAACACCCATTTAATACCTAGGGCTAATCCTCTTTTCTTAACGAACCAGTTTGATATTGATGTATCAAGTGGCAGGCTTAGGCCAGTATTAATTCCGGTACCAATTATCAATCCCCAAACCACATAATAAGCCCAGAGTGACTGTATGAAGTTCATTAGTATTAAACCCAGGCTTATTAGCACGATTCCGCCGATAACTATGCCCCTGGGTCCAAATCTGTCGGTAATCCATCCTGTTAATGGGGCTTCAATACCACCTTCAAATCTGCCTATACTGGCAGCAATTGATGTGGTTGTCCGGTTAAAGCCTAATTCTGAAGATATAGGTTTAAATAATGCGGAAAAGCCATACATATAGTAACCATATCCCCAGAGGGCTAGCAGACCACTGGTTAAAACTATCCACCAGCCTGAAAATATCTTAGGTATCTTTGTCTTTTTAATCAAAAAATATCTTCTCAACCAAATACTGGATATATTTTACCCAATGTGGCAGGATAATATGTTTTACTAGATAAAAACATGATGGCTGGACTATCTTATGTGAATGCAGTTCAGCAGTTTATGTAAGTATATATCCAGTATTAGTTAGGGGTCAAGGCAACCGCTAAACAATTATTTAACTAATTCTTAACTAGGTCGCCTCATTTTCATAACTATTACCAGCATGGTAATTAAAAAAAACGTAATCACCACAATGAGGGTACTGAACAAATATTGCATCCATTTGGGGATTTCCAGTTGAATTGATGCTGGTAGTGGTGATGTTTCTGTGGATAAGACTGAATTTAGTTTTGGTGGCGATTTAGTAGTGAAAGAACTGACGGCACTCCAGGCGCTATGACCAGCTGCATTACTGGCTCTAACCTTCCAGTAATAGGTAGTATCGTATTCCAGATTTGTGTCAGTCTGCCAGGAAGTAGCGGAAATTGCATAATCACTAATTCTTATAATTACAGGATTGGTGAAGGAAGCATTAGTAGATATCAGTAGTTCATAGTTATCAGTACTAGCTATGGTATTCCACTGAAATAGTGGTTTTAATTGAGCGCCAGTGGCGCCAGCTTCTGGGTTATAAAGAGTGGGGGTGGTTAACAGAGTTGGCGAGGTTAGTGGACTTTGTGGATTTGGCGGTTTTACTACTACGGACGATTGTTTGGTAGTAAAGGCGCTAACAGCACTCCATGAGCTGTAACTGTTAGAACTGCTGGCTCTAACTTTCCAATAATAGGTAGTATTACATTCCAGTGATGTATCACTCTGCCAAGCAGTAGTTGGTAGAGTCTTATTGATTATGGGGTTTGTAAAAGAATAATTTGTTGATACCATTAATTCGTAGTTATCAGCACCACCCATGGCACCCCATTGGAAGATAGGTAATATGTCAACACTTTTAGCCCCGGCTCCGGGACTTCTAAGACTGGGTGCAATAATGCTCCCGCCTAGATTAGTGGTGAATGATTTTATATTGGACCAGGGGCTGAGTATCGGTTCTATAACTCTCACCCGCCAGTAATAAGTAGTTGCTAGTTTTAGTTGTTCTATGAGCTGCACTGAATTTAATGTAGTTATATTTGTAAAAAGAGCATCGGAGAAATCGGTATCATAGTCAAGTTGCCACTCATATTTAGTAGCCCCTTTTGACAGGAACCACTCGAGGTTAATATTTCTAATATCTGTGCCGGATGTCTGGTCGGCTGGTGAAATTGAGATAACGGGCATTATTAGGCTATCGGTGAAGGTCATTAACTTGGCATGAACTTTATCAACTGACCAAAGTTTATTTCCCAATAGCCATAATCCAGTTAGGTTAGCATCTTCAATAAGGTCGGGGGTAATTGTCTCAAATGTTGGTCCTGTTACGTATGATGGATTGAGGCAGCGCTCTAAGCCGCCTTCTATGTTGGTATTATCTACTGGTTGGGAGTTAACGGCATATAGTGTACCATTGGTTACTACCTGGAGTTGTACAATATTACTAGAGTAAGATCTTGCTCTGGGTAAAGTTGCATCTATACCTTGCCAGTTATTACTTTTACCAATAAAAAAGCGGTATATATTGTCATCTGAGGTATCGCTAGCGGCATATATAATGCTGTTACTGCTGAAGTTGGAGTCAAAGGCAACGCTTATATTTCCAGTTAATGGTGGTGTGGTAGCATCTGCCGGCAGTGGTTTGAAAGAGATTCCGCAATCATTAGACCAATAAACACAGCCATTAGTATTACCGATAGGATAGTTTTATCCTGATCGTAATTTGGTGAGAGAGTAATAGAACCTAGGGAGTAGTTACCAACTACTGTTGGAGCAGAGTAAGTTAATCCGCTGTCTGTAGTACAATAAAGCAATCCATGGTTATTGATGGGATCAAAAGAACCAATAAATACAGTATGCTCGTTAACTATTGCCCATATATCAATGTTAAAAGAGGTGCTGGTTATAGAGTCATTAGTAAGGTGGGGTGGATTGAAGCTTTGCCCATTATCAGTTGATTCCCATAGTGCTGAATTACCGCTACTGATGCCAGCCAGTAATAACAGTTGGTTATCATTATTATATTGGGGTGTGAGCTTGACTAGATTGAAGCTGTCTATATTAGCTGGGGTATTAGTGAATATCCTTTCCCAGTCAGT
>JAQTVP010000001.1 GCA_028707015.1 Dehalococcoidales bacterium
CCCTTTACTCTTATCTGTCTGTGCAATAACAATATTTATGTCAGCAATTCCACCATTCGTAATCCACATCTTGCTGCCGTTTAGTACCCAATCATCCCCTTGTTGAGTTGCGGTAGTTTCAATACTGGAAACATCACTCCCCACATTAGGTTCAGTTGTCCCAAAGCCAGCAATCATTTCACCACTACACAGTTTTGGTAAGTATTTCTTTTTCTGCTCCTCATTTCCCCATTGCTCAATACTTCCGCCACCGAGAGATATATGCGCAGATATACCGACTGTTATTCCCAGATCAGCTTTGGCAAGCTCTTCCAGCATAATACAATAAGATACATAGTCGGCGCCCCCGCCTCCATATTCAGCAGGCAAATCAAGCCCCATAAAGCCCATCTCACCCATCTTTTTAATTAGCTCCATAGGAAAACGTTCTTCGCGATTAATATCACGTGCAATCGGGGCAATTTCTTTCTCCGCAAAAGCTCGCGCCATCGTTCGAATCATCGCTTGTTCTTCAGTATATTCAAAGTCCATCCAAATTCCTCCTTTTATTTATCTAACCTCAGTAATCTGAGGTTTGAATTTCAAATCGGGTTACTCATATTGCTAAACAAGTCACTGTTCTGGAAATACCAGCAATAGGATGAATTTTAATAGTGACCAAGTCACCGATAAAGTTGAGGTTATCCCCTTCCACCGTAGCAATAACATCATAAGGACCAGTTACAGAATTTACTGACGTCACGCCCTCCAATTGCATAAGAGCAGTAACAACCTCCTTGTTTCTACCTACTAATGTTTCAATTAGAACGAACGCTTTTTCTGCCACTGAAGCCACCCCCTTTTATTTAGCTACCCGCCAATTATTTTTCTCAGCCCAACTTAATAATTTTTGTTTGTTATATTAAGAGCTTAATAATTTCATTATTTGGAGTACTTCAGCTTCAAAATCTACCAAATTTATTATAGCTGAAGCCTGATACTATAGTCAATAAGCAAACATCAGCTTGACAGCAGGTATGCAACTTTCCTTATAATAAGCAAATATTACTCAGGATTTCCTAGCCTTCAGGTTCAATTTTTATAGTTTAACTCCAGAGTAATAGTAATGTATATACTTCATTATACAATTAACAAATAATAGATAAATGAAAGGGGATTTTTTTGGAATATTTCCTAAATGAACTACAGGATACAGTAAAAAAAATGGCAAGGACAATTGCCAAGGAAAGAGTATTACCAGCACGAGCAACCCTTGACGAAAAAGAGGAGTTTCCCTGGGACATAATGAAAGACCTTGCGGATACCGACCTGTTTCGTGTCTTTGTTCCGGAGAAATATGGAGGTTTGGGAGGAGGATGCCTCGACTTATGTCTGGTTATTGAAGAGTTGAGTCGTGCCTGCGCCGGGGTAGCTGTTAGCTATGCGGGTAGCTCTTTAGGGACTTTTCACCTGATAAAATATGGGGATGAAGAGCAGAAACAAAAATACCTGCCTGATATTGCCAGCGGTAAAAAACTGGCTGCCTTTGCAGTTACTGAAGCAGATGCCGGCAGTGATATTGGTAACATACAGACAACTGCTACTCGAACCGATACGGGTTATATAATTAACGGAACTAAACAGTTTATTACCAATGGTGGGGAGGCTGAATTATATACTGTTATTGCTTTAACTAACAAAGCAAAAGGTGCCCGCGGTGCCAGTGCTTTCCTGGTAGAAAAGGATACTCCCGGTTTTTCCTTCGGCAGGAAAGAAAAGAAAATGGGAATAAGAACCTCAGCAACCAGAGAACTGGTTTTTGAGGATTGCCACATACCGGCAGAAAATCTTATCGGCCGAGAGGGAATGGGGTTCATCATGACAATAAAAATGTTTGATAATACCCGTCCCGGAATAGCAGCTCAAGCACTAGGAATAGCTCAGGGAGCATTAGAAGCAGCAACAGATTATGCCCGGGAGCGTATCCAATTCGGACATCCCATCATTTCTTCTCAGGCCGTTCAGCATATGTTAGCTAATATGGCTATAGATGTGGAAGTAGCCAGAGCGATAGTCTATGCAACCGCCAGGACTATTGACAGCGGGGCAAAGGATTTCAGCAAGGAATCAGCCATAGCTAAGGTTTTTGCCTCAGAGGCAGCAATGAGAGTTACCACTGATGCAGTACAAATTTTTGGCGGCGTTGGTTACATGCGTGATTATCCCATTGAGAAAATGATGAGGGACGCTAAAATCACACAAATATATGAAGGCGCTAACCAAGTTTTAAGAAATGCTATAGCCTCAGAATTACGAAAGGGAAAAGCAGCATAAGAATAATAACTGCTTTTCCCTATAACATTAACGCAAAAGCAGTAAATCATAACACTACCAGGCACTTATTCAGTATAGCATACCACTAAGAGACTAGTTTAAAACTGGCCGCTACTTGTTTGCATTAAATTTGCAGTATACATATACATTACCTTATAATAAATTGATAATAGCTATATTAAAGGTAACGTTTATGCAATTCAATGTATCCCAGCAAATGCAATCGCCCATAGGATCAATACGGGAATATGATGTGAATGGGATTATCGATCTTGGGAAGGATAAAGTTACAGTTGCAGGTAATATTAAGCTAATTCGGACTGACCGGGGTATTCTGGCCACAGGGAAGCTAAACACTAAGGTAAATATTACCTGCAGTCGTTGTCTAGTTACATTTAGTTGTCCCTTGGTTCTAAACATTGAAGAGGAATATTTTCCTACCATAGATACGTATACCGGCGCTTCATTACCCTCACCTGAAGAAGATGAGGAATTTGATAGTTTCATGATTGATGAGCATCATATTCTTGATTTAACCGATGCCATACGTCAATATGAACTACTGGCTATTCCGATGAAGCCGCTTTGCCGTGAGAATTGTGCCGGATTATGCTATAATTGCGGACATAATCTTAATGAGGGTTTATGCAATTGTATACCCCCGGACTCTAAACATAATTCGGGTTTGAATAAATTAGCATCTACAGATACAATAGCAAATAAGCAGAAAGGAATTAAATAAATTATGGGAGCATTACCCAAACGTAAATATGCTAAGGCGCGTCAAGGTAAAAGGCGGGGTCATCTTGGATTAAAGGCTCCTGCCCTGCAGCTTTGCCCTCAGTGTAATAGCCCAAAACTACCTCATCATGTTTGCCCCGTTTGTGGAACCTACTCTGATAGGGAAGTAATTGAAACTAAAACGTAATTACTGTTATAAAAAGCGTATTTGATTTAACATTTTATAAACAGGGTAACTGCGTATTTAGATACTTACTTATCAGAGAGTTTTTTTAATGGAGCGTCAGCTGTGGTTAAAACGATTAAATTAGCTTATGTTTTCCCCGGACAGGCTTCCCAGAAGGCAGGTATGGGGCGTGATCTTTATGATAATTTTGATTCAGCTAGAGCGGTCTTTAAACTAGCCGATGAAACCTTAGGATTTCCTTTATCCCAATTATGCTTTGAAGGCCCAGAAGAGGTACTTCGCCAGACTATTAATACCCAGCCAGCATTACTAACAGTCAGTTTTGCCTGCTTGAAAGCCATCCAGGATATTAACGAAAGCAAAGGATTACCACCACCATCCTTCGTGGCAGGTCACAGCCTAGGAGAATATACCGCTCTGGCAGCAGCAGGAGTTCTTGATTTTGCAGATGCAGTTTACCTTGCCCGGGAAAGAGGAAGACTTATGTACGAAGCCGGACTGGAAAAACCGGGCGGAATGGCAGCTCTTATTGGCCTTGACGAAGCATCTTTGGCCGCAATATGTAATGAAACTGGCGCTCAAATTGCTAATATTAACTGCCCGGAACAACTGGTTATCAGCGGAGAAGAGGATAAATTAGCCAAAGCTACAGCTCTAGCTAAAGCTAGAGGAGCTAAACGTATCATGCCTTGGCGGTGAGTGGGGCATTTCATACACCACTAATGCAACCGGCAGTTGATGGCATGTCTGAGTTACTACCTACCATAAACTTTCAAGAACCGCTTGTTCAAATTATAGCTAATACCACTGCTCAACCAATAACCACAACAGAAGAGATAAAAGCGGAACTTCTTAAGCAGTTGTGTAATAGCGTTCAATGGCAACGTTCTATCGAGTATATGATAAATGAGGGAGTATCTACCTTCATTGAGGTAGGACCAGGGAAAGTACTGAGCAACCTTATCAGACGAATAAATAAAAATGTTAATACCATGAGCATCGGTGATTCACAAGCAGTAAATAATATAGGTACTTTTAGTTAAAAAACAACATACTCTTCAACTTAATTTATTTCACGCGATTAAGTCAGGAATTATCGAACGAAAGATAAATATCAATTATATTCCAATAATATTACTAATCATATACTATTATTTACCGTTCACTCAGAACAATTACCTCCTGCGTATTATTTACTGGAAATACAAAGTGAAATTTTATCTTTCGCTCTTAATATAATTATTAATTAATGGTATAATGTTAGGTTTGTGGCCGGGGGTAATCTATTGACAGGGGAACGAAGAAAAGCAAGAGCACTTGCCCTGCAAGCGCTATACGAAATTGACTCTGTGAATCACGATCCAGAAGAGGTAGTAGCTAGACTTCTGGCTAAAGGAGATTTATCAGAAGAAAATAATATTTTTATCCGTACGCTAGTTAACGGTATTATCCAAAATAAAGAAAAGATTGATATTGATATCCATAATTTTGCCCCGGCTTGGCCGCTAAAGCAAATATCCGTAGTTGACCGAAATATTTTAAGGCTTGCAATATTCGAAATTTTACTTGATAATAGGGTACCAATTAAGGTAGCTATAAATGAAGCGGTTGAACTAGCCAAGACCTTTGGCAGTAATAACTCATCGAAGTTTGTTAATGGAGTCCTTGGTTCAGTTAGTATACATGCGAAAGACAGAAATTTATAGAAAGGGAGGAAGAAAGTGGCAACCATTTTTACAAGAATCAAGAAGATAGCTGCAGAACAATTAGGAGTTGAGGAAGAAGAGGTAGTTCTAACAGCTAGTTATGTTGACGACCTTGGTGCTGATTCTCTGGATTTAGTCGAACTAATAATGTCTCTAGAAGAAGAATTCAGTAACCAATCTCATAAGATTGAAATTCCAGATGAAGACGCCGAAAAAATAACAACCGTTCAGGATACAATTGACTATCTCAAAGACTTAGGCATAGAGGATGATTAGGGCAGTATTCTTTGATTGGTTTCATACTCTAGCCCGCTTTGATCCTCCACGTGAGCAGTTATATTGCCAGGCTTTTCTCAAGTCTGGCATTAAACTATCTCCAGAAGCGATTATGCACAGTATTCTAATTGCCGATCAGTATTTCTTTGCTGAAAATACCAAATCGCCGATAGCAGATAGAAACCCCGAAGAACAGTTAAGTGTCTATATCAAATATCCGCAAACAATACTAAACGAGGCGAAAATTAATGCTCCTAAAGAGCTCTGCATAGAAGTAATTAAAAATGTAAGAGAAAATTTTACAAATGTGGCCTTTTCTCTCTTTGATGATGTGTTATTAACCTTGAAAGACTTAAAGCAGCAGAAACTCACATTAGGTTTACTAACCAATTTAGACAGTGACATGGTTTCTATCTGTCGCAATCTGGGATTAGAAGCCTATATTGATTTTATGGTTACCGCTAAAGAGGCAGGAGCGGATAAACCAAACCCTCCAATTTTTCTCGCCGCACTAGTCAAAGCAGAAACAAATGCTCAAGAAGCAATTCATGTTGGTGACCAGTATAATTTTGATGTAGTTGGTGCCCGAAACGTAGGTATTAATCCAATACTTATTGATCGCTATGACACTCACCCCGAAGTTAGTGACTGTCCTCAAATTCACAGTTTAACTGAAATAAGTCAATATCTCTAGATTACTATAATAATCACCGTCAGCTATCTTTGGGATTCAATAATCACTTTAATAGAATTATTAGCTTCGGCGACAAGTTGAAATCCCTTTCCTGCTTCCGCCAGACCAAAGCGATGGCTAATCATCCCAGTCACATTTACTCTGTGTCCCCTAATCAATTCCAATGCTAGTATATGATCTGCCGGACTACCAGCATAAGTAGTAGTTAGTGTTATATCATTACGCCAGAAAAGGTCATTTATTGATAAAGGAATAGTAACATCGGGCTCAGTTGAAGCAAAAAACAGAACGGTGCCACCGCGTTCTACGGATTTGAGTGCCTGATTAATAGCTGGAACAACACCGGTGCATATTATTACCAAGTCAGCTAAACGTCCCTGATTATTTTGGCGCAAGCGGCCGGGTATGTCTTCACTAGCGTGAATAGTCACATCAGCACCAAATTTTCGTGCCGCTTCCAACCGATATTCATTTATATCCGTAGCAATTATACTGCCCGCACCCAATGCCCGAGCTATTTGGATATGAAGTAATCCAGATATTCCACTACCAATTACAAGCACACTTTTACCTGGTTTAAGACGTGCCAATCTCTGTCCACGCAAGACACAGGCTATTGGCTCAATAAAAGTTGCTTCTTCATAAGATACTTCATCGGAAAGTTTAAATACACCACGGTCAACATTTATGACCGGTAACCGAAGATATTCAGCGAAACCGCCAGGATAAAAATTTGTCCGGCGAAGAGTATCACAAACAGTATGATGCCCGTTCAGGCAATAATGACAGGTGTTACACGGGACATGATGTGCTGCTGATATTCTGTCACCCTTCTGGTAATGCTCCACCCCTTCACCCACCGCCACAACCTGTCCACCAATCTCATGACCCAGCACCAGAGGCACTCGGTCACGACGATACCACTCTAAAACATCACTGCCGCAAATTCCACAAGCCTCAACCCGTACTAATAGTTCACCGGGACCAATCTGTGGAATAGGCATCTCTTCCAACCGTACATCACGGTTGCTGTAATACATGGCAACACGCATGTTATTTTTCCCTGATTTGATGTTTAATTATTTTTCAAACTCTCGTAAATATCTTGAGCTTCATTAGGTGATGCATGCTCATGAATAATGGCACGGATACCTTTAATCATAGCTATTGGAAAATCATTTTGCCATATATTTCTGCCCAGATTTACCCCTATAGCCCCTTTTTGCATACCATCATGGACAAATTCAAATACTTCAAGCTCAGTATCCGCATGAGGTCCACCAGCCATTACAACCGGAACCGGGCAACCCTTTACTACCGTTTCAAAATCTTCACACCAGTAGGTTTTCACTACACGAGCACCTAATTCAGCAGCTATGCGTGAAGATAGAGCTAAAAAACGAGCATCTCGTTTACCCAATTCTCTCCCTACAGCAGTTACTGCCATCACAGGGATACCATACCTTTCACCTTCATTAACCAGTTTGGCTAGATTTACCAGTGAATTGTGCTCATAATCAGTACCAACAAAGATAGATATTCCTACTGCTGAGGCATTAAGCCGAATAGCCTCTTCCATAGAGGTCGTAATTCCTTCATTAGCCAAATCTTTACCCGCCATGCTGGTACCACCGGATACTCGCAAAATAATCGGTTTGGTATTACCAGGGTCTACCGATGAACGCAACACTCCCCTCGTTACAAAAAGGGCATCAGCATGAGGCAACAGCGGTTCAATAGTTTTACTCGGCTCTTCCAATTTTCTGGTAGGTCCCTGAAAATAACCATGATCCACCGGTAAAAACAAACAATGACCATCGGACTTAATCAGCTGTGCTAAACGGTTTTGTATTCCCCAACCCATTAATGATAACCCCCTATATAATTTAAGGAATTTTTAGGTCAACAAACAACTAATCCTATTTATCAGGAGCTTGCCTGTTCCATATCCAAGATATTTTTATTTGGTATTTCAATATATTTATCAACAACTTTGCGGAAATGGAATCCATAAACCGTAAGAGTTACCGATAAAGGAAAAGAACGGGGATGTTTTAACAAGACAGAAGCTATAAAATTCCAATAATATCTCTTACCTTTCCCTCTTACACCTAACAACCACATAGATTTAAATAATGCCCGTAGATGATAATACTGCAATTTAGATCTTCGTCCTTTTCTCTCCGGCTTAAATTCTTTCAAGAATGTTTTAATCCTCTCATAATACTGACTTGGAGAATATATGGTATTCAATATATGTTTATAGCCATTAATCAAGGTATCATGATTCATTTTTGGAATGAAATTCATCGAAAAATCCATATTATCTCCAGACATACCTTTTAATAACCGGTTTTCTTTTTCTAAACGATGATATAATTGGGTTCCGCGGGGCGCATTCAGCAAACCGACCATCGCTGTAACAATACCGCTTTTTTGTATGAAACTAACCTGGTTTTTGAAAATAGAGAGCGGATCGCTATCAAAACCAACAATAAATCCTCCCTGTACTTCCAATCCATAGTTTTGTATTTTTTTCACCGAGGCAACTAAATCACGGTTTTTATTCTGGAATTTATTACATTCCTCAAGACTCTCTTCATTAGGTGTTTCAATACCAATAAACACCCTGTTAAAGCCAGCCTCAACCATCAACCTCATTAACTCATCATCATCAGCGAGGTTGACAGAACTTTCAGTAAGAAAAGTGAATGGATAATTTCTCTCTTTCATCCATTCAATTATTGCCGGAAGCACTTCTTTCTTTAGTTTCTTTTTATTACCAATAAAATTATCATCGACAAAAAATACAGCTTCCCGCCAACCATTAGCGTATAATGACTCCAGCTCCGCCAATACCTGTTCAGTATCTTTTGTTCGCGGGTTATGCCCATTCAAGATAATAATATCGCAAAATTCACAGTTAAATGGACACCCGCGGGAATATTGAATGGGCATTGCCGAATATTTTCTCAAATCAATCAGTGACCAACTTGGAATGGGACTCTGAGTTATATCCGGAAATTCATCAGCTATATAAATATGCCGAGCACATCCTTTCTCTAAATCACTTAAAAAGCTAGGGAGGATAACCTCCGTTTCTCCGAGCACAAAATGATCTACACCATCGAATTCATCATACCCGGTAGTAAACACTGGCCCACCGGCAACAATCTTGGTATTCAGTTTCTTACATCGGGCAATAATTTCTTTTACTGACTTTCCCTGTACAACCATCGCACTGATAAAAACGTAATCAGCCCAGATAATATCTTTTTCGGTAAGATTTGTCGCATTCATATCAACTAACTTTTTCTCCCATTTTTCAGGAAGCATAGCCGCTACTGTCAGCAAACCCAGCGGGGGATAAGCTGCCGTTTTAGCAACAAGTTTAAGGGCGTGTTGAAAACCCCAAAAAGTTTCAGGATACTTTGGGTAAACCAAAAGTATTTTCAAAATATATCCTCCTGCTATATTACTATAGCTAGTACTTAAACAAATTTAGCTTATTATAACAATTTTTCAATAATAAAGTAAGCCGTTATAACTTCCCATAAATTCTGTCCTTCTAGTTGGCTGTATTAGAAAATTGACAATCATCCTGATATCTCTATAAACTAATCTTATAATCCTCAAAGGAATAATATTTTATGTCAAACATTGAATTCATTACTAATCAATTAAATGAAGCGTTTACTAAATATAATGCTGATTACATTGAAGCCCATCTTGAAGAAAGCGAAAGCAGCCACATCATCTACCGGGGAAAGAAATTAGAATCTATCGGCAGAACAACTATTATTGGGGGGAATGTGCGAGCTCTGGTAAAGGGAGGATGGGGATTTGTCAGCTTCAACGAATACGATAATTTAACAGATAAAGTAGAACTAGCAGTAAAACAGGCACGATTAGTTGGCAAAACAGAAAGCCGACTGGCTGAGTTAGAACCAATAATTGACACAATACCAGCTAATATAGATAAAAATCCGGTAACTATACCCCTATCTGATAAAAAACAATTACTCGATGAATATAACAATATTATTTGGCATACCCCAAAACTACAAACATCAACTATCGGCTATGGGGATAGCCATAAAAAGACAATTTTTTTAAATTCATCTGGAAGCCATATCAGCCAGGAAAGAATAGATATTACTTTACGCCTGGCAGCAGTTGCTACCGAAGGTAATGAGATACAGCAGGTAGGCATAAGTTTAGGTAGCAGTAACGATTTTGACTCTATCAGAGGACTCCATCCACAAGTAGAACAAATGTCTCAACACGCAGTAGAGTTACTTTCATCTCCCCAGGTAAAAGGGGGAGAATATACAGTAGTGCTAGATCCCGTCCTGGCTGGGGTCTTTGTTCATGAAGCTTTTGGGCACCTGTCTGAATCTGATTTTATTTATGAAAATGACCGAATGCGTGAGATTATGGTTCTGGGTAAAAAATTCGGCAGTAATGACCTTAATATTATTGACGGAGCAGCCGTACCTCAACTGAGAGGCAGTTACAAATATGATGATGAAGGAGTACCAGCAACTAAAACTCACCTTATTAGGGAAGGAAAATTAGTTGGGCGGCTCCACTCTCGGGAAACAGCAGCTATAATGAATGAAAAACCAACGGGCAACGCCCGAGCAATTAACTACCGCTACCCGCCAATTGTCCGCATGACCAACACATATATCGAACCAAAGACAACCACTTTTGAGGAAATGATAAGCGATATCAACGAAGGGATATATGCTAAAAACTGGTATGGCGGCATGACCAGTATGGAAATGTTTACTTTTTCTGCTGGAGAAGCTTATATGATTCGGAACGGTAAGCTTGCTGAAGCACTCAGACCGGTAGTATTAACCGGTAATGTCTTTACCACCCTCAATAATATAGATGCCATCGGCAACGATCTTGAGATGAATCAGGGAGGTGGCTGCGGCAAGGGAGCACAATCACCTCTTCCCGTTTCCAATGGCTCCCCACACATTAGGATTCGCCAGTGTCTAATCGGAGGCAAGTAAGTGGAAGAACTCTTAGATCAAGCAAAAAAGATAGCAGAAGAAGCCGAGGTTTTTATGGTTTCTTCTGAGGCAACACCAATTCAATTTGAAGCTAATCGCCTGAAGAGCATTCAGAACAAGCGAAGTACCAGCATTGCATTGCGTATTATTAGACAGGGTAAAATTGGTTATGCAACAACTACAGACCTGAATAATAAGCAAAATTTAGTCAGCAATGCTATGGAAACTGCAGAGTTCGGTATGCCTGCCAAGTTTAAGCTTCCCTCCACAAACTCCTATCCTAATATTGAAATTTACGATCATGCTACGGCGTCTTTATCCTTAGAAAAGATGATTGAGCTAGGCGAAAGTATTATAACCCAAGTTAGAAATCACACTTCCGATATTATGTGCGAAGCAGACGTAACCAAGAGCATAATATCAACCCGTATCATAAATTCAAATGGGGGACAGGCAAGTTACCAGAAAAGTATCTTCAGTCTGGGTATTGAAGGAACCCTAATCCATGATACCGACATGCTTTTTGTAGGTGAAGATAAAAGTTCCTGCCACCCGATACTAGAACCCAATGCAATTACTGAGTCAGTATTACAGCAACTTGAACTAGCTAAAAATAAGGCTTCGATACCGAGTAAATCTCTGCCGGTAGTCTTTACTCCTAACGGGGTAGCCAGTGCCTTACTTTCACCTTTGATGACAGCTTTTAACGGCAAGACAGTCATAGAAGGAGCTTCACCGATAGGCAACAAACTTAACCAGCAGGTTTTTGATGAAAAACTCTGGTTATGGGATGATTCTACCATAGCTTACCGGCCGAGAAGCCAGCCTTGTGACGACGAAGGTATACCCAGCCAACGCACTCCACTTATCACACAGGGCAATATCACCAGCTTCCTTTATGACCTGCAAACCGCAGCCCTTGCCAACACCCAAAGTACCGGTAATGGTGGCCGAAGCGGCGGATTACCCAGCCCCTCCCCCAATGCCTTTATTATTAACCCGAATAGTACCACTTTTAATGAAATGGTTAAAGATATTAAGGAAGGTCTGATTATCGAGCAATTAATGGGAGCAAATCAAGGTAATATACTGGGTGGAGATTTCAGTGGCAATGTCCTGCTTGGTTATAAAATAGAAAATGGTGAAATTATTGGCAGGATAAAAGATACTATGGTTTCGGGTAACATTTATCAGGTTCTTAAAAAAATTACGGCTATTGGCAATGAAAACAAATGGGTCGGTGACCTCCTCAATGCACCGCATATCTACTGTCCCAATCTATCAGTAGCTAGTAAGTAAAGATATTTATCAGGACGGATTAAAAGAGAGGCAGATAACATAATGAGTAGATTAGTTAAGCTTCACGCTAGACCAAAGCTTAATTCACCAAATATGCTGGCCAGCTGGCCCGGCATCAGCAATGTTTCCATGATTGTGGCAAAATACCTGAAAAAAAAGCTGGAGTTTAAAAAATTAGCCGAGGTTGAGGCTTTTCACTTTTTTGATCCCATCGGAGTGTCTGTTGAGAATAGTATAATAGAAGCACCACGTTTTCCAAAAAGTGAGTTTTTCTACTGGAAAAACAGGAGCGGAGGTAACGATATTATATTATTTATCGGTGAGGACCAACCTGCGGCAAAAGGGTATGAACTAGCTAACTGTGTCCTTGATATGGGAATAAGATTTCAGGTTAAAAGAATATATACCTGTGCGGCCGCTTTAACTCGCATTCACCATACCGAAGAACCCAATGTTTGGGGAGTAGCCACCAACCAACAGGTGGCTGAAGATTTAAACACGTATAACTTACTACGCAGTGGGAACCTGCATATCGCCGGATTAAACGGATTATTGCTGGGCTTAGCTAAAGAAAAAGACATGGATGGTACCTGTCTGCTTGGTGAAGTACCAATGTACGCTACCAAGATAGAAAACCCCATGGCTGCTCTGGCTATACTCAAGGTTTTAACTAAAATACTGGACATTGAAATTAATACGTCCGATTTGTCACAGCTAGCTGAGGAAACAAAAGAAAGAATGAAACAAGCAGCGGCAACAGCTATGGGAGAATATATAGACTATTTTACTGAACCTATCTGGGAATACGGAACAGAAGAGGAAGAGGAAGAAGAAGAGTAAAAAACCGGAAAGTATTATGTTATCGTCTTTTAAAGAAATCATTACTGATATGGTTGAAAATAGTAGGCCTCTACTCAATTCCGAACTGATTTGCTTATCCAATATCAGCCCCGAAGAATCAGAGCTATTTACAACAATTCAGTTAAAACGGCGACGGGAAATTATATATCGGCTGGTTGAGCTTAGTAAGGATAATATTGAGCTTAATTTTGATAAGATATTCAAGAGATGCCTGAGTGATGAGGATGCTTGTTTGCGGAATAAAGCCATCGAGGGTTTGTGGGAAAATGAAGAAGCATCTCTGGTCAACCCCTTGGCTAATCTGCTGGAGAATGACAGTTCAGAAAAAGTACAAGCAGCAGCAGCTACCGCTTTGGGTATATTTGCCTTGTTAGCTGAATATAATAAACTGCGTTCCTGTTATATATCCAGAGTGTACCAAGTTCTACTAACTACAGTTGATGATAAAAAGAAATCCATAAATATAAGGCGTTGTACGTTGGAAGCAATAGCTCCACTGAATTGCCCCGAGGTACAAAATGTTATTAAAGAAACTTATAAAGGTCAAAACTCTAAACTTAGAATCAGTTCTATTCGCGCAATGGGTAAAAACTGTGACCAACTCTGGCTACCAATACTATTAAAAGAATTATCTAGCACCGATGTTAAAATACGCTACGAAGCAGCCTGGGCATGCGGTGAATTGGGAGAAGACAAAGCAGTTCCCAAGCTCATCAATCTTACATATGACTCTGATATTAGTGTGCAGTTAGCCGCTATTCATGCCCTGGGTAAAACAGGTGGTAATATTGCCAAGGAATACTTGGAACAGTATCTGAATTACCCAAGTGAGACAATAAGTATGGCAGCAGAACAAGCTTTACAGGAATTAGAAGCATGGGGAGACCCATTCTCTTTCCAATCCTAGAGTTAAGTTTAATATGATTACTGGCAGTAAAATTATACTCCGCAGCAAATTATTAGATGACGCCCTGAACGACTACGCATGGCAAACTGACGACGAACTATCACACCTTGACGCCGCTCGACCGTTAGACATCAATTTTATGGAATATTTTTCAGTTTATAAAAGGCAGCTGCGCTACCCGTCATTAATCAGCCATCAGTTTGCTATTGAAACTCCAGATGGTAATCATATCGGTAACTGCTCATTTTATCATTTTGATGAAAACAAAAGCGAAACTGAACTGGGAATTATGATTGGTAACCGCCATTACTGGGATAAATGTTATGGCACTGATGCCATAAATACTCTGGTCAACCATATTTTCAGTCAAACCAGTATCAAGCACATATATTTAAAGACGCTGGATTCTAATATACGGGCACAAAAATGTTTTCACAAATGCGGCTTTACTAAATATGGTCATTCCGCTATGGGTGTTTATAAATTTACATTAATGGAGATATACCGCAGTAATTGGGAAAAACAGCAACAAAAAACCTGATTTTCTACATTTAACTATAACGTAAATATTAATGTTATTTTTCCGATAGTAATCCGGCCATAATAACCTATAGTCTAGCCTTAATTTACCGCCTTGCCGGCAGTAAAAGTCATTTTTAAACACAATTGTCCACACTTTAATTTTAAATATGCTATTATATTGATGAATCAGGAGTTATACAGTAATGAAAGCAATTGAGTGGATGGGTAATACAGCAAAAATTCTAGACCAGACACAACTTCCTCATAAAGAAGTTTTTCTAGAGCTTGCCCGCTACCAGGATATGGTTTCAGCCATCACAGAATTGAAAATAAGGGGTGCACCTGCCATTGGGGTGGCTGGAGGTTATGGAGCGGCTTTGGGCGCCCTGAAAATTAAAACTGCATCAATAAGCGAATTCCAGAGAGAATTTCACACGGTTTGCCAAAAACTCGCTGCCACCCGTCCCACCGCCAAGAACCTTTTTCTGGCTCTGGAGCGAATGGAAAATACAGCCAGTAAAATCACCGATATAAAACAGGCTAAAGAGATACTGGTTGCGGAAGCGATTAAAATACATAATGAAGAGATTGAAGCCACGCGTAAGCTGAGCCGACTCGGTGCAGAGCTGATTAAAGACGGCGCTACCATTCTGACCCACTGTAACGCCGGACCACTGGCAACCACCGGCTACGGTACCGCGCTGGGCGTAATCATACAAGCCAAAGAGCAGGGGAAAAAGATTAAGGTATTTGCCGATGAAACCCGCCCGCTGCTGCAGGGAGCACGGCTGACCACCTGGGAACTGAAGAATGCCGGCGTACCGGTTACCCTGATTACGGACTCTATGGCAGGCTATTTTATGAGCCAGAGAAAAATCAGCTGCGTTATTGTGGGAGCAGACCGCATCACCACCAATGGCGATACCGCCAACAAAATCGGCACCTACAGCGTGGCAGTGCTGGCAAAGGAGAACAACATACCTTTCTACGTGGCGGCGCCAACCACCACCTTTGACCTGTCCCTGGCCAGCGGCGAGTTAATCCCCATTGAAGAGAGAAAAGCAAATGAAGTAACCCATTTTCAGGGGGTAAGCACCGCCCCGGAGGGCATCAGCGTAGCTAACCCCGCTTTTGACGTTACACCGCACCGCTATATCACCGCTATCATTACGGAAAAAGGGATATTACGAAAGCCATTTGAAGAGGGGATAAGGAGAATGCTGAAGTGAAGGATTTAATAAGCATATGTAACTTTTGGAAAAAGCATAAGGTTAAGATTTTAACAGTTTTGGTAGTCATTCTATTATTTTATGCAATAGGAATAAAGTTTAATTTATTAAAGAGTATCCTAAACATTAATGTAAATAGTGATCTTGTCAATATTATTTCGGTTACTGGCGTTTTATTAGCAGTATTTGTTGCCTGGAAACAGCTAGGCTCTATCAATAAGCATAATAGACATGCTATTTTCCTGCAATTACTAAAGGAACTAGGAGAACGAGATAAAAGAAAGAGCAGGCGACTAATCCTTGAACTATACGAGGAAACTAACCTTAAAGATATTAAAGAAATAATAGGAGACTCTAAAAAACATTACTATCGCATTAAAAACGGCAGAACAAGTATTGATGAATATAGGGATGCCATTGAGGAAACAATTAGCTTTCTAGATAGACTAAGTTATTTCTTAATAAAAGGCGGAAATGAATTTATAAAAGATGCTCCTATTTGGATCTGGACAATAACCTCACAGATGTATGAAAAAACGGATTGGTATATTGACTTCAGGGAGAAAACGCACCCAGGATATGTCAAATATTTTAAAGAGTTAAATAAAATAGCAGAAGAGGAATTGAAAAAACAGGAGGACAACCATGCCACAGGCTAAAATCGGGGTAATCGGGGGCACGGGGCTTTATGATATTGAGGGGCTGACTGATATTGAAGAGGTTAATATTGATACACCCTTCGGCAAGCCCAGTGACAGCATCACCATCGGCACGCTGGAGGGCAAAAGAGTCGCCTTTCTGCCCCGCCACGGCAAGGGGCACCGCATCTCCCCCAGTGAGCTGCCGGTAAAGGCTAACATCTATGCCCTCAAATCACTCGGAGTAGAGCACATCATCGCCGTCTGCTCGGCAGGGAGCTTCAAGCAGGAGATAAAGCCGGGAGACCTCGTTATACCTGACCAGATCATTGACCGCACCAAAGGACGGGAAAGCACCTTTTTTACTGACGGCATCGTGGCACACATCGCCTTTGCCGACCCCTTCTGTGAAACATTATGTCAAATATTATATGAATCCGCTCAAGAAACGGGCGCCAGCGTGCACCCCAAAGGCACCTATGTCACCATGGAAGGACCTGCCTTCTCCACCAGAGCTGAATCCCGCCTCTACCGCTCCTGGGGAGCAGACCTCATTGGCATGACCGCTCTGCCCGAAGCCAAACTGGCACGTGAAGCCGAGATTTGCTATGCTATGATTGGGTGCGCCACCGATTATGACAGCTGGTGGCAACCGGGAGAACCGGTAACTATAGATATCATCCTGAGCACACTATTTAAAAATATCAGCACCGCCAGGCAGATTATCAAACTGGCGGTAAGCAAGATAGCAGATGAACGCATTTGTACCTGTGCCAATGCTCTTGAGATGGCAATTGTTACCGCACCAGAGCAGATACCAGCGGCACAAAAAGAAAAGCTGGACCTGCTCATCGGTAAATATATTAAATAAAGAGGGAACCTGCAACCAATGCCTAAAAATGAATTTGGCTGTTTACCCACTATCATCGGCAGTATGCCCCATACTGACGCCAAAGAAGCCTGCGCGCTGATAACCCACTACCTGAAGGACATACCAGCCTGGCCACAGTTACCGCAGCGCTCTTTTCTGGAAAATATGAACGTTCAGTACAGCGAGGGTTTCCCGGGCGTAGTGATTGCAGATAATAAAATCTCAATTGACCGCTCCCAAAATATAGAAAGCTCTCTGGAAAAGCTTTATCATGCCTATCTGGAAGATGACTATAATAAATTCCCCACCAGTGCAGAATACGCCGCCGGTCTCCACGAGTTTCTAGATATAGATAACTTTTCTCCGCGGGCAGTAAAGGGACAGGTGGTAGGACCGGTAACCTGGGGGCTGACCGTTACTGATGACAGCAAACGCGCCATCATCTATGATGACATTCTTGGTGACGCTGTTGGCAGGTTTCTCAAGCTAAAGGCTAGCTGGCAGGAAAAAAAGCTGAGAGAAATCTGCCGCCAGACCATTATCTTCCTCGATGAACCCTATATGTCCGCCTACGGCTCTGTGGGAATATCATTATCTAAAGAAAAGATAATCAGCCTGCTGGAAGAAGTCTTCAGCGGCATCAGTGGCATTAAAGGCATTCACTGCTGCGGTAACACCGATTGGTCAGTGCTGTTAGCAACCAGCACCGATATCATCAGCTTTGATGCTTACGGTTACGCTCAATCGCTCAGCCTGTACCCCGCAGAGGTAAAAAGGTTTTTAGATAGAGGCGGCACAATTGCCTGGGGAATCATCCCCTGCGAACCCGCACTATTAAATAAAGAGACCGCCACCAGTCTTAAGGACCGTCTTGAGGAAGCAATGGCACCTTTCACCAGAAATGGTATCCGCTTTAAACAATTAATAGAGCAAGGTCTGCTCACCCCCAGTTGCGGACTAGGGACAATGAACGGCACTGAACCTGCCGCTCAGGCTCTAGAAATACTGACCGAGCTTTCTCAAAGGATAAGAAGCCAATATATGTAAACACCAGAAAAGCATTTCATATCCACAACTAAAACTAAACGCCAGTAAGTGATGAATGATTTATTACCATGGGTAAAGGAGAGTAAACACTAATGCCAGAGTTACCGGAAATATTCCAGGCATTAACTAATCCGAAAGCTTACCCTGAAAAAACGCAAATTATACAGCTGATACAAACGCAGATGTCTTTTGTTTTTCTGACTGATAATTATGTTTATAAGGTAAAAAAGCCAGTAAATTTAGGGTATCTTGATTACACCACTCTGGAAAAACGCCACATTCTTTGTCAGCGTGAGGTTGAACTTAACCGCCGGCTTTGTCCTGAGGTATATCTGGGAGTAGTACCAATAATCCGGGATAAGGGTAATATTTCTATAGAAGGTCAGGGTGAGATTATTGAATATGCAGTGAAAATGCGCCGCCTACCGCAAGACCAAATGATGGACATATTACTAGCAAAGAACCAGGTCTCACTGCAAATGATAACTAAAGTGGCACAAAAGATGGCAGAGTTCCACAAGCAGGCAAAAACTAATGCTGATATCAGCGCTTTTGGTAACCTGGACATTATTAACAGAAATACAGAAGAGAACTTCAGTCAAACCCAGAAATACATTGGAAAAACTATCTCCGGGGAAGTGTATCAGCATATAAAGAGCTATACCGATAACTTCATCAAACAAAATGGTTCTTTATTTCAGCAAAGAATAACTAATAGTAAGATAAAAGATAACCATGGGGACCTCCATGCCGCTCACATCTGTTTCACCAAGAATGGCATTTGTATTTATGACTGTATAGAATTTAATGACCGCTTCAGATACTGTGATGTAGCCTCCGAGGTTGCCTTTCTGGCTATGGATTTAGACCACTACGGACACCATGATTTATCCCGGAACTTCGTTAATTCTTACATAATTCAGAGCGGTGATGAGGAGTTACGGCAGCTGCTCAATTTTTACAAGTGCTACCTGGCTTATGTCAGGGGTAAGGTAGAGGGTTTTAAACTTGACGACCCTTACATTCCGAAAGGAGAAAAGGAAAGAATTCTAGGTATTGCCCGAGATTATTTTAAGCTGGCTGAATCATATGTAAGTGAAAAGAAATGATAGAATTTGGAAATATTATTTCATATTCAGAAATGTGCAAAGAAGAAGATGCTAACTTACAACGAGGGATGTACTTCCGATTACATAATAAATACAGCGTTTTGCTAATGAGCCTAAGGAAAAATGCTCCTTACGCCGATAGGATTGAGGAAAATGGGCAAATATTAATTTATGAAGGTCACGATAATCCTAAATCGCAAGGTGAAAGTAATAAGGAAAATACAAATCAATCACTATATAATCCTAGTGGTTCATTAAACCAAAACGGATTATTTTATACATCAGCATTAAAATATAAAAATGATCAGGAACAAGCGGAAATTATTAAGGTATATGAAAAATTACGTCCTGGTATTTGGGTTTATAACGGTTTTTATAAGCTAGAAGACGCTTGGCAAGAAATTAGTGATAGTAGAACTGTATTTAAATTTAAATTGCTACTATTAAATAATTCCGAAGATATTAAAATACAGAACAGGCAAATCGACCACACTCGTATTATTCCTACGTCTGTAAAATTAGAGGTCTGGAAACGAGATAAGGGGCAATGCATAATATGCAAAAGTAAAGACAATTTGCATTTTGACCATATAATCCCCTATTCAAAAGGAGGGTCTTCTCTTGTAGCTAGTAATATTCAACTCTTATGTGCCAGGCATAATTTAACTAAAAGAGATAACATAGAATAACACTAATCGGGAGATTAACACTATTGCGAGAACTATTTTCAGAATTTATAAAAAATAAATTAAGATTCGAATCCCTAGTCATCACCTGTGGCTTACCAGCTACCGCTAAAAGCGGTCTGGCTGAAATAACCGCAAAAATTAAAGGGTATTGCCTTCTGCAAAGTGACCAGATTAGACTTGATGTACTGAAAAATGAGGATATTTTTGATGAAAAGATTGCCTCAAATATGAATAAACGAACCATAGTTTATGATGAAATGTTCCGGCAAGCAGATATATGCTTGAGAAAAGACAATGGGGTGATACTGGATGCCACCTTTGTTACAAACGCATTAAGAAGACGGGCAGCAAAAATAGCCGCCCAAAATAACCTGGCACTGGTCATTCTGCAAACAGATTGTCCGCAGGAAGTAGCCATCAGACGAATATTGAACCGGACGAAAGATAATTATGAATCTAACGCACTTACTGAAAAAGCATACTACAATAATAAAATGGCGTTTGAAAAAGTAAATTTAGATAGCTTAAAACAATTACACCCTAATCTTGATATTATCCACTTAATTGTTGCTACGCAATATGATTCTCCGGAGGATTGGTATATTACCAGTATAACCAAGAAATAACTATGAAAATAGATTTACATATACATACCAGCACTGGCTCCGATGGTAACTTACCCATTGAGCAGGTTTTCCAGGAGGCAAAGAAACGGGATATTGATTTAATGTCAATAACGGACCATGATTATATTGATAACCAACCACAGGCAATCACCCTGGCACAGAAACATGGAATCAGCTACATACCCGGCGTAGAATTAAATATAACATTCCAGTATACGGACAGTAAGCCGATATCTCTAGACTTCCTCGGCTACCAGTTTGATATTAATAATCAGGCATTAAAGAATAAGCTTAAATTAATAAGAACGCACCGAGTAAATAGAGCACAGCAGATTTTAGATAAACTAAATTTTGAATTTGATAAAGAGAATCTGCCGAGATTCACTGAGACAGACCTGAAGAACATCCAAAATAGTGTTGATGGTGCCTTTGGCCGCCCTCATATAGCTAACTACTTAATAGCAAAAGGAATCGTTAGCGATAAACAAGAAGCATTCGATAAATATCTGGCTAAATGCAATGTACCCAAATATCCGCTATCGCTAGCTGAAGCATCAAATTTAATCAGATCTGCTAATGGTATACTGGTGCATGCGCATCCCAGTGATCCACATGGGACTTCATTGGCAACAATTTCACCTGATTTAGCAGAACAGGCAAGGATTATTCAAAAATTTATGGTAAACTATATAGATGGCATTGAATGCTGGCATACAGGTCATGATGCAGATACCACTGCTTTCTTGATAAAGTTTGCACAAAAGCATAATCTGCTAATGACAGGAGGAAGCGATTGTCATCAAAAACCAGTAATTATGGGTACGGTGCCCATACCCAATTGGGTTGCGACTCAGTTTGGAAAAGAGAAAAAAGGTTAAAAATAGGGTTGATTAAGGGGTAATTTATGACTTCAATTAAAAACTATGATGTTAAAGACATTTCCCTGGCTGAAGCAGGGCGATTACGAATTGAATGGGCAGCCCGTGAGATGCCGGTAATAAAACTAATCAAAGAGAGGTTTATTAAAGAAAAACCATTAGATGGCATTCGTATTGCCGGCTGTTTACATATTACTACGGAAACAGCTAATTTGGCGCTAACCCTGAAAGATGGGGGTGCCGATGTAATATTATGTGCCTCTAATCCGCTTAGTACTCAGGATGATGTAGCCGCCGCCCTGGTGGAATATGGTATCCCTACTAATGCTATTAAGGGAGAAGATGAAGATACTTATTATAAACACATCAATACTGCTTTGGATCATCAACCGCAGCTCACTATTGATGATGGCGCTGATCTGGTTACTATCATGCACACTAAGCGCAGCGAATTGATAAGTAACATAATTGGCGGAACCGAGGAAACCACTACCGGTGTCATTCGTTTGCGCAGCTTGGAAAAATCAGGAAAATTACAGTATCCCTTGATTGCAGTCAATGATGCTCAAACCAAGTATCTATTTGATAACCGCTATGGAACCGGCCAAAGCACTATTGATGGTATTACCCGCGCCACCAATGTACTATGGGCTGGCAAAACAGTGGTAGTTTGTGGCTATGGCTGGTGTGGTCGCGGGATAGCGCTAAGAGCCAAAGGCTTAGGATCACATGTAATTGTAACCGAGGTAGAACCACTCCGTGCTCTGGAAGCAGTTATGGATGGCTACCAGGTAATGCCCCTGATGAATGCTGCTAAAACAGGTGATATTTTCATCACTATCTCCGGAGATAAAAATGTCATTGACAAAGCTCATCTTCAGGTAATGAAAGATGGAGCTATTCTGGCTAATAGTGGCCACTTTAATGTTGAGATAAATATTCCAGCCATGGAAAACCTGTCTAAAAGTAAAAGAATCATACGTCCCTTTGTTGAAGAATATACCATGGATAATGGGCATCACCTATATCTACTGGGAGAAGGCAGACTAATTAATTTGGCTGCCGCCGAAGGGCACCCGGCCAGTGTCATGGATATGAGCTTTGCTAACCAGGCTTTATGCCAGGAATACATGATTAAAAACAGGGGTAAACTTGAGCTTAAGGTTTATCCGGTACCACCAGATATTGACAGAGAGATAGCCAGATTAAAACTGGAATCTATGGGCATTAATATTGATAATTTAACTGCGGAACAAAATAAATATTTGACAAGCTGGGAAGAAGGAACATAGAAAGGAAAATGAAAGAAAATGACCAATAGTTTTAAAAATTCACCAAAATATCTGCTTACCTCGGAATCAGTTACCGAAGGACATCCCGATAAGATTTGTGATCAAATTTCCGATGCCATACTGGACACCATCATGAAAGATGACCCCAATGGCCGTGTTGCCTGCGAAACGGCGATAACTACCGGCCTGGTAATTGTAATGGGAGAAATAACGACTAGCTGCTATGTAGACGTACCGAAAATTGTTCGCAAGGTAGTAAAAGATATTGGTTATACTAATCCCGATTACGGTTTTGATTATAATTCCTGCGGGATAATGGTATCCATTACCGAACAGTCCACAGATATTGATATGGGAGTCAGCCAGTCTCGAGAGATTAAAGGAAACAAAACTGATAGTGATGACTTTGATGCTATCGGTGCCGGCGACCAGGGAATGATGTTCGGCTATGCCTGCAACGAAACACCCGAATTTATGCCCCTGCCTATTTCTTTAGCTCACAAACTGTGCCACCGTCTGGCACAAGTAAGAAAAGATAAAACTTTACCCTATCTGCGCCCTGATGGTAAATCTCAAATAACCATTGAATATTCTAATGGTATCCCAAAACGAGTTACCAATGTTGTCATTGCTGCTCAGCACGATGCCAATGTTAGCCAACAGCAGATAGAGAAAGATATTACCGAAAAGGTTATCAATACTGTAGTACCATCATCATTAGTAGATGCTGAAACAAAATTCTATATTAACGGTACGGGAAGATTTGTCATTGGCGGCCCAGTATCAGATACCGGCTTCACCGGCCGAAAGATTCTGGTTGATACTTATGGAGGGATTGCCCGTCATGGCGGCGGCGCTTTCTCCGGAAAAGATCCGACCAAGGTTGACCGTTCTGCCGCCTATATGGCAAGGTATATTGCCAAGAATTTGGTAGCTGCCGACCTGGCGGAACGTCTGGAAGTTCAGATTGCTTACGTTATTGGTGTTGCTCATCCATTATCTGTTTCTATAGAAACCTTCGGTACCGGTAAGGTCAGTGAAGAGGTTATTAAAAACTTAATCACTAAGCACTTTGACCTTAGACCCAGAGCTATAATTGAATACTTTAACCTCCGCCGCCCCATCTATCAAGCTACTGCCGCTTATGGCCACTTTGGGCGAGAGGACCTTAACCTGCCTTGGGAAAAAACTGATAAAGCTGAAATCTTAAAAAAAGAGGGGCTGAATAAGTAACACCAAGAGGGGTGAGTCAAATAGATAGCCCGATTAAATTTGGTACGGATGGCTGGCGAGGTATTATCGCTCAGGATTTTACCTTCGATAATGTGCGAATATGTGCCCAGGGAGTAGCCAATTACCTGAAAGAAACTAAACTGGCTGACCGCGGCTTTATCATCGGTTATGATACGCGCTTTGCCTCTGAAGATTTTGCTGCTGCTACTGCAGAAGTACTCGCCGGCAATGGCATCAAAGTCTATCTCTGCCCTAAAGCTACTCCAACACCGATAATAAGCTATGGAGTTCTGGCGAAACAGACGAGTGGTGCTGCAATTATAACTGCCAGCCATAATCCAGCTAAGTGGAATGGTTTTAAGGTTAAGTCTGAGCACGGATCCAGTGCTCCTACTCAAACTATCACCAAAATAGAAAATCATATTTCACACATGCTAACATCGAGAGAGCTTAAGATATTATCACTGGATAAAGCTCTAAACCAGGGTATGATTGAATACCTTGACCTCGCGCCAATTTATGGACAGCAGGTAGCTAGACTGATTGACCTTGAAAAGTTAGCACGAAGCGGATTCAATATAATTATTGACTCAATGTATGGCGCTGGCGCCGGTTATTTTAAAATGCTGCTCGGTAATAAGGCTACCGGGATAATAGAGATAAATGACGAACGCAATCCCCTGTTTCCAAACATAAATCCGGAACCAATTGCGAAAAACCTGACCAAGCTCTCAACCACTATAAGAAACAATAAAGCCAACGTGGGATTAGCCACAGATGGCGACGCTGACCGCATTGGCATTATGGACGAAAATGGAAATTTTCTAACCACGCTCCAGGTTTTTGCCCTGCTATGCCTATACCTTCTGGAGATTCGTGGAGAGCGAGGCCCACTAATCAAAACGATAACAACTACCAGCATGATCTACCGGCTTGGTGAACTATTTAACGTACCGGTTCTTGAGACATCGGTGGGCTTTAAATATGTTGCCCCATTAATGCTCGCTGAAAATGCACTTATTGGCGGTGAGGAAAGCGGTGGTTATGGCTTCCGTGGCCATGTACTTGAACGTGACGGTATTCTAGCCGGCCTCTATTTCCTGGACCTGATGCTAAAGACCGGCAAAACTCCTTCAGAACTCCTTAAATATCTCTATAGCAAAGTAGGTCCACACCATTTCAAACGCGTGGATTTAAAATTCCCGGCAAACGAACGGGAAACAATAATCAACCATATAATAAATAATCCACCCAAATATATTAATGGAAGCAAAGTGGTCAAGATAGATACCAACGACGGTTTTCGCTATATTCTCGCTGATACAAGCTGGCTGCTGATAAGATTCTCCGGTACTGAGCCGGTACTTCGCATATATGCTGAAAGCGCTACTCCAGATCAGGTAGATAATATGATCGAGCTGGGTAAACTACTAGTGAGCCATATAAAATAATATAGCTCACTTCGAATCTATCCTTTTTTGAATAGACAATTACTCTCCGTGAAAGCACTGTCACTATTCCTCCAAATTGTTACTTGACTAGTCTTAATCTTTAGTTTATACTCGCCAAAACGTAAATGACATAAATAAGGAGGTTAATAATGGCAGGAGGCTTTATGGGAAAGATCTTATTTGTAGATCTTTCAACAGGTAAATTGAAGGATGAGCCACTGGATGAAAAACTTTGCCGTGACTTTATTGGCGGTTACGGTATTGGTGCCAGAATTATATACAGCCGGCAAAAAGCAGGTGTTGATCCGTTAGGCCCAGAAAACACTCTTGGTTTTATGACTGGTCCACTTACCGGTACTCCCGCCCTGATGGGCGTACGCTACGCCGCAGTGGGAAAATCACCTCTAACTGGCGGTTGGGGTGATGCCAGCTCGGGAGGAGATTTTGCCCCTCATTTAAAATTCGCTGGCTATGATGGTATCTTTTTTACCGGCATATCAGATAAGCCTGTTTATCTTTTCATTGAAAGTGGAAAAGCTGAACTGAAAGATGCCAGCCACTTATGGGGAAAGGATGCTTACTACACTGAAGATACGCTACGGGAGGAATATGGTCAGCAAGCTCACGTTTCCTGCATTGGCCCATCTGCTGAAAATCTCTCGCTCATCTCATGCATTGTTACCAAGCGAGGAGCCGCCGCCGGACGCTCTGGTATGGGTGCAGTAATGGGCTCTAAAAAACTGAAGGCAGTAGTAGTCAGAGGTAATCTTGATGTGCCCATTGCCGATTTTGATACTGCACAAAATATTAGGGAAAAACATGTTAAAGAATTAATGGAAATAGAGTTCAGAGGAATGAAACGCTTTGAACAAATGCGTAAATATGGCACTTCCGCCTCCTCACACCTGTCTGCCCATAGCGGAGATACCCCTGTTAAGAACTGGGGTGGAGTTGGTACTGAGGATTTACCTGAAGTTAGCGGACTAAGTGGTGATGCTATAATCGCCAATCAGGAGAGAAATGAAACCTGCTGGCACTGTCCGGCCGCCTGCGAAGGTATCATGAAAGAAGGAACCGGAGAGTATAAATATGAGGCAGGTTCTCGCCGAGCCGAATATGAGACCATCGCTGCCTTCGGGACAATGTGCCTTAATAATAATACGGAATCAATACATATGGCCAATGATATCTGCAATCGCTACGGGCTTGATACCATTTCCGCTGGTTGTGCCATTGCCTTTGCCATTGAATGTTATGAGAATGGAATCATCACCAGGGAGGATACTGAAGGTATTGAGCTTACCTGGGGTAATCATAAATCTATTGTCGCCATGACTGAGAAAATGGCAAAAAGAGAAGGCCTTGGTGATATCCTCGCTGATGGAGTCAAGGTAGCAGCTGAGAGAATTGGTAAGGGTGCTGAGCAATATGCTGTACATATTGGAGGCCAGGAACTAGGAATGCATGACCCCAAATTACGTTCTCCGATGCGCCCTGATGCTCCATCAGCTGCCCGCTATCAGATGGATGCCACTCCAGGACGCCATACTCAAGGCTTTGGCCCCACCAGTTTCCAGGGTCACGTGGTTAATGCCACAGGACTTTGCAGTTTTGGTTATTTCGGAGTGTCTGATCCACCTGGATACATAGCTGATTCTATAAGCGCAGTTACCGGGTGGGATTTCTCCAAAGAAGAAATGCTGAAAGCCGGTGAGAGAATCGCCACTATGAGACACGTTTTTAATCTCCGTGAAGGTATAAACCCGATTGAACTACCAGTACACCCGAGAATAACCGGTAAGATTCCCTACAAGTCAGGCCCACTTGCCGGTGTAGTTACTGATATTGAAGCCCAGAATTACTGGAATCTTGGTGCTCTGGACTGGGATAGGGTAACAACCAAGCCCAGTAAGAAAAAATTACTGGAATTAGGGCTTGATGATGTTGCTAATGAACTCTGGCCTCCTCCGGAACCAAAATCACCCAGTAGCTAATATTTTGCAGTAATATAACGCACAAAAATGCCAGATACTTATTAATAGGTATCTGGCATTTTAAATTAGTGATCGCCTTATTACAGAATACATCGGAGCTTTCTTACCAGCCGGTTACAAATATTAAGGTCAGCTTTAGTGCCATATCATAGTTTCTTTTACTCAAGCTTGGTCGTGGTATAATTCCTCTAAGTCAAGTGAAAAAGAGGAAATAAGTTAATGAGAAATGAAATATGGCATTTTACTAATGATTTCAATAAATTACCAGCTAGAGATGTGTTACAAAATATCCTTAGAGATGACAGATGGAATTATGACAAAGCAGAATTGGAACTAAGTCAAGATATCAAACTATTGGGTTTTCCGTAATCTTGGTTGTTACTATTTTACTTTTTGTGTTCATGACAGTTAGCACTATTTATGGACAATCTAAACTCCGAGTTTCTTGTTTATTATTCCAGTAAGTACGGCTATCAATACTTGGAGAGACGCACCACCAATTTTGTTTATTGTGTCCTTTGCAGTATTCCATGTGTGATTCTCACGAGCAAGGTCTAAAAATTCATATCCTTGCCAAGTTAAGTTAATAATTCTTGCCCTTGGGCTTTTGGTTTGGTCGCTAAAATCTGTTAAATCAACTACTGTAGCTAAACCAGCTTGCCCTAGCAGGAAAATATGATAGTTTATTTCTTCTTGGGTGTAGTTAGGAATCTCCATTTGCATCTGTGGTGCAAAACCGTGAATGTCTGATTCGGCTTTCAGAAGTATTGCCCTTATTAAATCCATATCTCGTTTCATAATAGTACAAAGCATATCATATTCCCCCTTATCGTTTCACGTTATTAAGGAATATAGTATAATGTGACTGGGATTGGGATAGTAAATATGGTGGAGCGGAAGACTTGTATAAGTAGTCCGAGCCGAGAGAGAAGAGTGAGTTTTCTTTCTGTGTTTCTTCCCAACCATATTGGACAATTAGGCACAATCTGTCACTTTTTATACTCTTTTCGCTATAAAACATTATTACCTCTTTTACCAACTAAAATTGCGTAAAGGGAACTATTGGATAATGCAATAGTCTTATATTTAGAATCACTACAGGCGGCCTTTCGGTTCGTAGACAAGTGGAAAGAGAATATTTCTACTCGAGCAGCGATAGCAATGTTAATATCTACTCTAAACTATGTCCTTCTTGCAAGACACGGGATATTGCTAGGTTATTATCCAGAAGTTCAGGATTTACTTAGAAGTTGTTATGAACGAACTTACAGATGTTATCTCTTTTTTAATAATTATAAATTCGCCCGTAAATTTCTTGAAGGTAAACAAATATCTCAATCGACTGTAGATAAAGAAGTGAGCAATATAGCAAAAGATATGAATAAAAGAGACGAACTTTTGAATAATCTTAGGAAATACTATGGGTTTTTATCTACAGTTGCACATCCCAATTTAAAGTCATTTCAAGCTCGTTATGGAATTAAAGAAATAAATGAAAGGGTAGGATTAGTATGTGTATTTGGGGGTTTGATGGGCTTGGAATTAGGGCATGTTTCGATTATCAGAATACTACAGACTACATTGAGTGCACTTAGGATTTTGGGAATCATCATCCACGACGAAACAGGAAGCTGGGATAAAGAATTCCAAATAATCAGCAAGAAATGCGATGAAATGATTGTCAATCTTCCTATTAGGGATATAAATTTAGTTATTATGAAACAACCAAGATTAACTAGAGCCTCATAATGATCTTCATTGACAAATTAATTCTATTTAAAGTATATTTGAAAAAAATGGAGGTGAATAATGACAGGTGGCTATATTGGAAAGACACTATTTGTGGATCTTTCCAAAGGCGAATTAAAAGATGAAGTCCTTGATGAAAAGATTAATCGCGACTTTATCGGTGGTTATGGCGTTGGTGCTAGAATACTCCATGACCGGCAAAAAGCCGGAGTTGACCCATTAGGTCCAGAGAATACCCTTGGTTTCATAAGTGGCCCTCTCAGTGGAACTCCTACTCCTTTCGGTTCCAGATATGGGGTTGTTATCGGGAAATCACCTCTAACCGGAGGATGGGGGGATGCTAATTCAGGAGGCGATTTTGGTCCGCATTTGAAATTCGCAGGTTATGACGGCATCTTTATAACCGGTGCCTCCGAAAAACCAGTTTACCTTTTTATAAATGATGGTAAAGCAGAGCTCAAAGATGCTTCTCATCTATGGGGAAAGGATACTTCTGACACAGAGGATATGCTTAAGGCTGAACTAGGAAAAGAAGTAAGAGTAGCCAGTATTGGACCCGCTGGAGAAAAATTATCACTAATCTCTGGCATTATGAATAATAAATGGAGAGCAGCCGCTCGCTCTGGTGTTGGAGCTGTCATGGGATCAAAGAAGTTGAAAGCAGTAGCCGTATTAGGGACTTCTGCAGTACCCATAGCTGATACAGAGAAACTTAGGACCTTAAGACGAGAATTTTTAGCCAAGATGACAGGTCCAATAGTTGATATGTTCAGAAAATATGGAACTGCTGGCATGACTGCCGCAAGCGCTCACAGTGGTGATTCTCCAGTGAAAAACTGGGATGGTATCGGTATTAGGGACTATCCTAATGCCAACCTTGTGAGTGATGACCATGTTATTGATAATTTAGAAAGTGGCTATGGCTGTTACCGTTGCCCGCTTGCCTGTGGCGGACACATGAAGGCTGGTAAAGGAGAATATAAGTACCTGGATGGCACCAAGAAACCTGAATATGAAACACTGTGTACCTTTGGTGCCATGTGCCTCAATGATAATGTTGATTCAATAATTATGGCCAATGACATATGTAATCGCTACGGGCTTGATACCATCTCTGCTGGATGTGTCATCGCTTTTGCCATTGAATGCTATGAAAATGGAATCATTACCAAAGAGGATACCGAAGGTATTGAACTTACTTGGGGTAATCATAAATCTATCGTCGCCATGACCGAAAAAATGGCAAAGAGAGAAGGCCTTGGTGATATTCTCGCTGATGGCGTCAAAGTAGCGGCAGAGAAAATCGGCAAAGGTGCCGAGCAATACGCCATACACATTGGAGGTCAAGAATTGGGAATGCACGACCCCAAATTTAGATCCCCAATGCGCCCTGATGCTCCCGCAGCTGCCCGATACCAGATGGATGCCACTCCAGGCCGCCATACTCAAGGTTTTGGTCCCAGCGGCTTTCAAGGCCATATTATTAACTCAGCTGGTCTTTGTATGTTCGCCGGCATCGTTGGCGGAGAAGAATACATTAAAAACATTGCGGAATTCATGAGTGCAATAACTGGCTGGGATATTACCGAAAAAGAAATACTTAAAGCAGCGGAAAGAATTGCCAATATGAGACACGTAATGACCCTGCGCGAAGGTATAAACCCGCTGGAGTTACCAGTACACCCAAGGATTATTGGTAATCCTCCACAAGAGGAAGGTCCACTGGCTGGGGTAACAGCTGATAGTGATGCACAGAATTACTGGAACCTTGGTGCCTTGGACTGGGATAGAGTAACAACCAAGCCCAGTAAGAAAAAATTACTGGAATTAGGACTTGATGATATCGCTAATGAACTCTGGCCTCCTCCGGAAACTGATAAGCCAAGCGGAAGCTAAGATTTCATTTGTACTTTGGAGATAATTAATTTTTACTAATTCCCCATAAAAGAATAATGTAGAGCAAAAAGGGGATGGTAGAGCTATGGCTAGATATGTTGTAGAGCTGTTCGGGTTACCTAATGAGATAACAGATTTACGAAAGATAGAAATTAGTCTAAAGGATAAACCAAAGTTAGTTGATGTTATCTCCGTACTAAGACGTGAAATTCCGGCACTGGAAGGACAGGTTATTCGCTCTGGAGAGAACCGGTTGGTTGAACACTGCGCATTTAATATTAATGGGCATTTCTACTCAGGAGACCATGAGGTTCAGCTTCAGGAAGATGATCAAATTGCTCTCCTGACTCTTGCTACCGGAGGATAATTTTCATAATCAATAATTAGATGTTACATAGAAAAGGGGAAGTGAATACTCGCTTCCCCTTAAATTTATTTGTAATCTGACAACAATCAGCTCACCAAACTCAAGAAACACAGCCCTGTTACTATTCTAACGCTTGGTATACTGAGGTGCTTTACGTGCCCGTTTGAGTCCCGGTTTCTTTCTTTCTTTAACACGGGAATCCCGGGTAAGCAAACCTTCCCTACGCAGTATCGGTCTAAGATTTTCATCAGCTTTTACCAAAGCCCGGGCAATTCCATGAGAAATAGCTCCACTCTGCCCCGAGATACCGCCTCCGGCAACCTTAACCGTAACGTTATACTTGTCAGCATTATCAGTAACCTGAAGAGGTCTCATTATCATTCGGCGGTGCTGAGGACGAGTATAAATGTCCTCATAAGTCACACCATTTATAATAATGGTACCACTGCCTGACAGTAATCTCACCTGAGCTACAGCTTCTTTACGCCTACCTGTCCCCTGAATATAATTTGTTTTTTCCATTTGCATCCTGTTTATTTACTTTTTTATTAGCCATCTTTCTATCTTGATATATTCTCCCTAAGAAAATCCATAATTTCTTAGGAGTTAACCTTTACCTGAGCCAGGTGCGGGTGAGAATCACCAACATAGATCCTAAGCTTCTTCATCATACTAGCACCCAGACGATTATGAGGCAACATACCCTTTACGGCATGCTCAATCACCCTGGTAGGATGAGTCTCCATCATTTTATCTAAACTGATACTTCTAAATCCTCCCGGATATCCGGAATGACGATAATATAGTTTTTGCTCCATTTTATTGCCAGTAACAACAATTTTATCAGCATTGATAATAACAACATAATCACCTGTATCCATATTACGACTGAATATTGGTTTATGTTTACCCATGAGTAAGGTAGCCACCCTAGTAGCCAACTTACCCAAGATTTCGCCAGAGGCATCAATAACATGCCACTCTCGCTTAACATCAGATATTTTCGTACTATATGTTTTCATTACATTTCTTCCCCAAAAGACTGCGAATAATTAACCTGCATAAGGCATAAACCTTGAGCCGGAGCTGTTGGTCCAGCCAGTGCACGTTTCCTCTTGCTAATTATACTACAAAATTCTTCGACCTTCATCTTACCCAAGCCAACTCTAACTAGTGATCCTACTGTATTACGTACCTGATGGGGTAAAAAAGCGCTAGCTACTATATTAAAAATAACTAACTCATTATCTTTTTTCACCTCGGCACTATACACCCTCCGTATTGTATTCATCATACCAGCTTCTTTAGAAGAGGCAAATGAGATAAAGTCATGTTCACCAACAAGAAACTCACACGCCCGATTCATAGCTCCAATATCCAGATAACCCCCCACCCGATAAGAATAACCTGCCCTGATTGGAGAGCGCGTCCAACTATTTAATATATAATACTTATATTCCCTGTTTCTAGCATCATGCCTAACATTAAAATTACTATTTACCTTATATACTGCCTTAACTGCAATATCCAGAGGTAAATAAAAATTCAACCCGTGAATAAATCTCTCTACTTCAAGAGATGATTCAGTCCAAAAACTAATTACTTGACCTTTAGCATGCACTCCGGCATCAGTGCGGCCAGCTCCCATCACTCGTATATTCTCTTTAGTTAGTTGCCACAGTGCCTTTTCTATTTCCCCTTGAATGGTAGGTAAACCAACTTGTAACTGAAAACCATAGTAGCAAGTACCATCATACTCGATAATTAAAGCCATCTTGGTAGCCATTACCAATCTGTATAGTCAGCCTTTCGCTATTTTACCAGCTCCAGTTGTACCATAGCTGCTCCATCACCCAATCTAGGCCCTAATTTATTAATACGAGTATAGCCACCAGAACGCTCTGCATATCTATCACTGAGTTCAGAAAAAACTTTGTCCACTACCTTTTTATCAAACATATATGACACTACCTGGCGCAATGAAGCCAGCTCACCTTTTTTACCTAATGTAATCATCTTCTCAGCCAAGCCGCGCACTTCCTTAGCTTTAGCTTCGGTAGTTATAATTTTTTCATAATTCAAAAGGTCAGTCACCAAATTACGATACATTGCTATCCTGTGACTCGTATCTCTGCCAAATTTTCTCCCAGCTATTTTATGTCTCATGTTTTCCTTACCTTATACACATCAAGTGAAACTATTATTATTATTCCACCGACTCACTATCATCTAAATAATCAGTATCTAAATCTGCTAATTTATCTTTATTTTGTAAAGTAAGAGAAAGACCCAATAAATTCATCCGATCTTCTAATTCTTTCATAGACTTCCGCCCAAAATTACGCAGTGAAAGTAATTCTTGCTCGCTCTTACTTAGCAGTTCCCCAACAGTAGTTATACCCCCACGCCTGAGGCAATTCATAGTACGCACCGACAAATCCAACTGTTCTACCAGTATACTATATTTTTCATCGAGAACAGGCTGCTGAATAGTATGCTCTTCTTCATTAACAGGAGCGACCTCAACATAATTAGCAAACGGAGATAATTGCTTTATTAAAATATCAGCACCTTTACTAATAGCATCCACTGGTTCTATAGTACCATCTGTCCATACTTCCAAGGATAACCGCTCACGATTAGTTTCCAATCCTATATGAACTGGCTCAACTGTAAAATTAACCTTTCTCACCGGAGTAAAAATAGCATCAATTGGAATTGTCCCAATAGGCAGATTATCACCAGCTTCAGCCTCTTTATAACCCTCACCTATTTCTATATCAAATTCCGCATAAAGTCTGGCTTCAGGCGAATCCAAAGTAGCTAGATAAAGGTCAGGGTTAGTAATTTCAAAATCAGCAGACGGTTTAATATCAGCTGCATAAACCTGCCCTTTTCCTTCTACCTCCAATGTTAATTTACCTGACTGTCCGGAAATCGGTTTTAATCTTAACGCTTTCACATTAAGAAAAAACTCAATAACATCCTCTTTTACGTAAGGAATAGAGGAAAATTCATGTTGAATCCCTTCAATCTTAACCCGAGTTACTGCTGCTCCAGGAATATAACCAAGCATTACACGCCTTAAAGCATTTCCCAGAGTTAGCCCAAAATCTTTTACTAAGGGCTCAGCTAAAAATCGCCCAAAGCCATCTCTACTTTCAACACACTCAACATGAGGTATTACTAGCTGAGACAAAGTGCAACCTCCTTATCACAAAACCTACCGCGAGTAGTATTCTACTATAGTTTTCCCATCAAATTTAGCATCAACATCATCAGGAGTTGGTAAAGACGTAACTTTCCCAATAATATTCTGCCTATCCAAGTTTAACCAACTTAATACCGTAATACTTCCAATACTCTCCTGCAGTTGTTTATAATATTCATTTTTAGTACTGCCTTCCCTCCAGCTAATAGTGTCTCCTTCTTTTACTAAACAAGAGGGTATATTAGTCTTACGTCCACTGAGCATAATATGACCGTGCTGAACTAACTGGCGCGCCTGGTTACGGGAGTCAGCAAATCCTAAGCGATATACAACATTATCCAATCGCCTCTCCAGTAATACCAGCAGATTTTCTCCGGTAATACCTGCTTGCTTCTCTGCTTTCTCAAAAAGTACTCGGAACTGCTTTTCCATCATCCCATATGTATTCCGCGCTTTTTGCTTCTCATTTAACTGTAAACCACGGTCAGAAACCCGCCGACGCCGGTTAACCTGCTGTCCCGGAGGTTTATTCCTCCTGTCAATCGCACACTTAGCAGTAAGACACCTACTGCCTTTTAGCATCAACTTCTCACCGCTACGTCTACATAACCTACAAACCGCTGCTGTATATCTTCCCATATTTTTATCCTTCTATATCCGTCTTCTTTTAGGCGGACGACAACCATTATGTGGAATAGGAGTAACATCCCTAATGCTAGTAATATAAAGCCCCGAACTCTGCAATGAACGAATAGCCGCCTCACGCCCACTACCCGGACCCTTAACATAAACCTCTACCTGTCTTAATCCCTGGTCCATAGCCTTACGTGTCGCATCCCGAGCCGCTAATTGTGCAGCATACGGAGTACCTTTACGAGAACCTTTAAACCCGGCCGCACCCGGACTACCCCAAGCAATAACATTCCCCTCAGGATCAGTAAGTGTAATTATAGTATTGTTAAAAGTTGCCTGGATATAGGCTTTTCCCACAGGTATAATTTTACGTTCACGCCTTCTCGTCTTAGTTCGCTTCTTGGGCATTCTGTTCTCCTTCTAAATATGTGTAATATTATTTCTTGGTCATACCCCGTCTCTGTCCTCTACCGGCTACAGTTTTACGAGGACCACGCTGGGAACGACCATTAGTTCGTGTCCGCTGTCCCCTAACAGGTAAATTATAACGATGCCTCATACCCCGATAACTACCAATATCAATGAGACGTTTAATATTGAAGTTAACTTCCTTCCTTAAATCACCTTCTACCATATACTCATGATCAATAACTTCCCGGAGGCGATTAACCTCCTCTTCGCTAAGGTCATCTGATTTGGTAACAGGATCAATACCAGTCTGAGCCAGTATTTTCTGACTTGATGCAGAACCAATACCATATATATATTGTAACGACACCCAAATTTGCTTATTTCTGGGTATATCCACTCCGGCTATACGCGCCATAATACTCCCTCCTTGTCAGCACAGTAATTAACCCTGTCTCTGCTTATGCCTCGGGTTTTTACATATAACCCTAAGCACCCCATGTCGCTTTATTACCTTACAATTGTCACATCTTACTTTTACTGAAGCTCTAACTTTCACAACAATTCCTCTTTATTTATCTCTAATATTAACCAATTAACCCAATTAAGTAAACCGAAATATAATTCTCCCCCGACTTAAATCATAAGGAGACAGTTCTATCAATACCCTGTCGCCAAGTAAGATTCTTATATAATGCATTCTAATCTTACCAGAAATATGAGCTAATATTTTATGTCCATTAGGCAATTCCACACGAAACATGCCATTAGGTAAAGCCTCCATTACGGTTCCTTCAACTTCTATAGCTTCCTTTTTAGGCATAAATTCCTTTCTCTATACAATAGTTAGTATTTCTGGCTCACCATCAGTAATAGCAACAGTGTGCTCAAAATGTGCAGAGATACTTCCATCAGCTGTACTTACAGTCCAGTGGTCATCTGCAACACGAGTACGCCAACTACCAGTATTCACCATAGGTTCCAGCGCCAGGGTCATTCCTTTCCTGAGCACTGGTCCTACTCCCGGTGAAC
>JAQTVP010000068.1 GCA_028707015.1 Dehalococcoidales bacterium
CAAACTACGTGCTTCAAGCTCACCACGCCCCTGGCTCAGCGTAAATCCATAAATGGCCAGTATAACGAGTAGAACTGCAGCGCCTTGCAACAGGCTCAAGATTATAGTCCTGCGGCTAAATAGTGGTTCTTTACGATTACGAGGTGGGCGGCTCATAACATTAGGTTCTTCGGGCTCAGCTTCAAATGCTATAGAACATGCGGGATCAATAATCAATTCAAGGAATACTACATGAACCGGCAGCAGTACCAGAGGCCAGCCAAATAGGACCGGTATCAAGGATAATCCGGCAATAGGTACGTGGACGGCAAGTATATAAGCCATAGATTTTCTCAGGTTATCGAATATACGCCTGCCAAGCCGAATCGCTTTGACAATGGAAGAAAAGTCATCGTCCAGCAATATTATTGCTCCTGCCTCTCTGGCAACATCGGTACCTCTTCCGCCCATAGCAATCCCAATGTTTGCTGATTTTAGAGCCGGCGCATCGTTTACGCCATCCCCTGTCATTGATACAATCTCGCCATTTTCTTTGAAAGCATTCACCAGACGAAGTTTCTGTTCTGGAACTACCCGTGCGAATATATTTACGGTCTTAATACGCTCTCGAAGTTCCTTATCGGTAATGTTGTGCAATTCTACGCCGGTAATAACCTCATCTAATGGTTTCAGCCCTACCTGACGCGCTATATTTTGTGCGGTAACCGGATAATCACCTGTAACCATTACTACCCGGATACCCGCTTTATAACATTCTTGGATAGCTGCCGGAACCGCAGGACGTATCGGGTCAGCAAATCCTAAAAATCCAAGAAAATCACACTTAAACTCGTGCTGGTCTCCCGGAAGCGAGAGTTGTTTGAAATGCGCTTTGGCCACACCGAGCACCCTTAACCCATCGGTAGCCATAAGTTCAACCTGTTTTGATAACTCTAGTGTTTTATTCTCGGTCAAATGACAGAGGTCCATAATAGCTTCCGGAGCCCCTTTAGCTGCGATAATATAGTCTTCGTTGTTTGGTGATTTCCAGACACGAGAGAGAGCCAGGAGTTCCTTTGATAATGGGTATTCACGCATGAAAGCCCAGTCACTATGCAGGTGTTCAGTAATGTTCTCATAATGATCACCCAGTTTCTTGAGAGCCTTTTCCATAGGGTCAAAAGGATCAGTCTGACTAGCTAATATGCTGAATTCTATCAGTTGGTGAAATTTTTCTGGCGGCTCCTTTGCCGTGTTTAATTCCACATTTAAGAATTCACTACCAACGGACATTCTATCTACTGCCATTTGGTTCAGGGTAAGAGTCCCTGTTTTATCTACACATAAGACTGTATTCGAGCCAAGGGTTTCGATGGCAGGCATACGGCGTGTCAGTACATGGTTCCGGGAAATACGCCAGGCGCCCAGAGCGAGGAAAACGGTAAGGACAACCGGAAATTCCTCTGGCAATATAGCCATCGCCAAAGTAATACTTGCTAAAAATCCATTAATCCAGTTACCCCTAGTGAGTCCATACACAACGGCCATAACCGCACAGAGGGAGAGTCCTATTAGTGCCAGGTTACGGACCATACGCCTTGTTTCCTTCTGTAATAGCGTTTCCTCAGGTACAATAGTCTGCAAGGACTTACCGATTTTTCCGAATTCGGTATGCATACCTGTAGCGGCCACGCATGCCATACCCAGTCCACCAACTACAAGCGTGCCTGAATATACAAAAGGAGAATTGTCACCGCCGGGGCGCCCCATTTCCGTGGTATCTTGTACTTCGACCTTACGCACCGGGACTGATTCTCCGGTAAGTAACGATTCCTCAATCATCAGATTATTACAGTCAAGTACGATACCGTCAGCCGGCACCCGGTCACCTTCTGAAAGAACAATTATATCGCCACGGACTACCTCGCGACCGGCGATTCTCCTGGATACACCATCTCGGATAACTAGAGCACGTGGGCTTGACAGGTCACGAAGTGCCTCAAGCGTCCTCTCTGTTTTGCGCTCCTGATATAGAGTTATACCAATAACCACAAAGACAAAACCAAGAAGCATAAGTGCTTCCTGGATATCTCCCAGTACCATGTAAATTGTACCGCTGGCTAGAAGAAGTAGCAGCATAGGTTCTCGGACGACACTGAATGCTATGGAGAAGATATTGCGCTTCTTCGCTGAAGGAATCTCGTTGAATCCTTCAAGAGTTAACCTCTCGGCAGCTTTCTTTTCAGAAAGACCATCAACTCCATGTATGTTGTTTAAATCAAATTTATCAGACAATTACAACTCTATATATATAAAAAAACACCCGCAAGATGCTTAGTTCCACGGGTATTCCGCTGCCCCTGATAGAAGCCCAGCTCTCCTCTTAAGAGTCGACCTGTTCCAAGCAAATCGATTTTAATCTAAATATCGCAGCTCTGTCAAATCATCAATAGAAGAAATCAAGCTTTAGGACCAAAATACGGAACCCGACAATGATTTTTCATTTTTAAAAGCTTAGACCCCCAGGGAGGATTACCGACATAATAGCTAGTTCTTGAAATTTAACCTCGTGATTTTTTGTTAAGGAATATATTGTAGCTAGACAAAAACTAGCGTTGTTTCAGGGAGAGTTCGACTCTGCTCAGTCTCCCCGTCCGCAATATCAACACTTTTACGGGATTGAAGATACTATTTTTGCTTCCGTTTTATCACACTTACGGCTACTTTGAAGCTAAAAGGTATGTATGTATTGCGCTCAAGTCTTCGGGATGTTTACGTTGACTTAAAGTCAATCTGGCAAAGCGCTTAAAAGCGCAACCACGCGACACAACTGACTTTCGTTGTACGTATGATTAACTACTTGCACATTTTCCGAGCTTTAATAGTATAATAAATCACAAGTATAATAAATCACAGGTTAAACGGCTTTAATCAAGATGATTTCTATAATAGTTCTTCTGTTCGTGTTTTTACTCATTGCTGTACGCCAAGTTGGTAATATCAACCTCCAGATATGGCAGATAATGCTGCTTGGTGCTCTAAGTGTTCTCTTTTCAGGACAGATATCCCTAAATGAGGCTTTAAAGTCAATAAATATCGATGTGATGCTTTTCCTGTTGGGTGTTTTTATTATCGGGCAGGCTCTCGAAGATAGCGGTTATCTCTACCATCTTTCGTACAGGCTATTCCACAGGGCAAAGTCTCTTGATAGCTTGGTTCTTTATATCCTGTTTGGAATGGGTATATTCTCGGCGCTTCTGATGAATGATACCTTAGCTATTATCGGCACTCCCGTCGTTTTGTCGCTGGCAAGGAAGACTAACACCCAACCAAAGATATTACTGCTTTCTCTTGCTTTTGCGGTAACTATAGGCAGTGTTATGAGCCCGATAGGCAACCCTCAAAATCTCCTAATAGCTATCCACGGAAATATACCCAATCCATTTGTCACTTTCATGAAGTATCTGCTATTACCTACCTTGCTTAATCTATTACTGGCTTATTTGCTGCTGCGCTTGTTCTATAGAAAGCAGTTTAACAGAAAGGCATTAACGCACTACCGAGAGACTATCAAAGATCCCAGACTGGCAGTCCTTTCTAAGACCTCCTTGATTCTTTTAGCCACTTTAGTACTGGCAAAGATTGTAATGGTACTTTTGAATTTAGATATTGATTTCAAGTTAACCTATATCGCCCTCATTGCCGCGCTGCCTATCATAGTCTTTATTCCAAAGAGACCCGTCATGCTTAAGAGAATTGACTGGTTTACTCTGGTTTTCTTTGTTTCCATGTTCGTGCTGATGCAAAGTGTCTGGGACTCAGGATTTTTTCAATCAGCGGTAGCAGCTGCCCATCTGAATCTTACCTCGACAGGGGTTATCTTTTTGGTAAGCGTTCTGCTTAGCCAGCTTCTTTCCAACGTTCCGTTGGTAGCCCTTTATTTGCCGATACTGGTCCAGTTGGGAGCTTCGACAAAAGGGATGATGATACTGGCCGCGGGTAGCACCATAGCCGGTAATCTTACTATCCTTGGTGCCGCCAGTAATGTGATAATCATACAGAATTCGGAAAAAAGAAGTGGTGCAACATTGACCTTTTGGGAGTTTGTCCGGATCGGCGCACCTCTAACTGTATTAAATATAATGGTCTACTGGCTGTTGCTCAGCATATTCTAAGACGGGCAATCACTTTGTCCCTTTCTAGGCTTACCAACCCAGTTTCTCTCACGTTATAAAGTGGCAAATCAAACTTGTCCCGGGTTGTAGGCTCTTCCCATACGTTACTACTCTACGGTGTAGAAGTGAAATTCTATTCCTCCCGACTTAAAATGAACTCTCACCTTGAAACGGGAATATCTAATATGTTTGCTGTTGGCGATGGGGCCGGAATTAGCCGCGGGTTGGTTCAAGCCTCAGTTTCAGGGGAAATCGTTGCTCAATCTCCCCGTCCGTAATATCAATACTTTTACAGGATTGAAGATTCTATTTTTGCTCCCATTTTATCACACTTACGACTACTTTAAAGCTAAAAGGTATGTATGTATTATGCCGCAATCTTCGGGATGTTTGATCATTGTGCACTATAATAATTTAGATGACAAAGAGTCGGTAAGCATCGTACCCAGGTTATGCGAAAAATTTTTAGGGGACGGTCAAACTGATTCCACTGTTGGGGAAATTGGACAAGTATTAGACTAACAGCGTAAAGATAATATCGCTACCTAGTGGAATGAGGAGAACATAAATGTCAGGGTCGTTGTCAGCCCTTTGACCTTCTGTATGGTTCGCTATTTTGCTTTATTTTCTCCCGAAAGGTAGCAGGTGAATGCTAGAGGTTGCTATTAGGCTAATCCCAACAATCCCTATGATTGTTGAAATACCTGCATTATTTTCCCCTAGAATATCACCATCAAACATAAAAAAGGCGGCTAGTAACGCTAAAACAATACCTATTATCCATTGTGCGAAGAATACTTTCTTCTTACTTTTCATTCTTTCTAGTTCTAGCTTTACCTCTTTTCGCTTGGTCCAAACTAATAATGCTACAATTACTAATACAACACAAATAACAATAATCACAATCGGTATACTATTGACCATCTTTAGCACCTCCACTTAGTGTTTCTCCAGTATCCTATGTTTAGTATACCCACGTTGTCAAACGGGCTAGCCTTATTATGAGGTTTGTGGAATCATTTGAATTGAGTTCGGGAGTACAATGAGTCTGTAATAATTATACGAACATAGAGATGTCTGTATTTTCATCGTAATATTACTCTTATTGAAAAGAATCTTTGGATTCTTTTTCTTGTGAATAGGATTCATTTCTACTAGACTTTGTGGATAAATACAATTCATATATGTTTATTGAATTATAATAGTTTTATATGATCTTCGTGTGTTTAGCTATTATTGTATTCAATGGAGCACAAAATTGATGGAAAATAACACAAATAGGCCACAAAATCCTGAAGAGTGGGGGAAGATATACCAAGAAAAACTCGCACTCTATGAAGGATTTGCCAATAAGCTTCATGAACTCATTACAGAGCTTATGCACAAATATGATATAGAAGTTGCTCACATTGAAGCTAGAACTAAGAGTGTGGGAAGCTTTATGGAGAAGATTGGAAGGGAAGGCAAGGACTATTCTAATCCACTTGATGATATCACCGACTTAGTTGGTATTCGTGTCATCACTTATTATAGAGAGGATGTAGAGAAGGTTGGGAAAATAATTAATGAAGAATTTGATATTGACTGGCGGAATTCAGTAGATTTATCTCAAACCTTGAAACCTGATACGTTCGGATATTTGTCAATTCATTATGTTATATCCTTGCTTGATACAAGGAGCGAACTACCCGAATGGGAAAGTCATAAAAACATCAAGGCGGAAGTTCAAGTCAGAACAGTTCTACAGCACGCTTGGGCAGAAATAGAACATACACTCTTATACAAGACCCAACAGGAAATCCCAAATGATTTAAAAAGGCGGCTTTTTCGTTTAAGTGCTTTATTAGAACTTGCTGATGAACAATTCTCCGCAATACAACGAACTCTTAAAATAAATAAGTAAAGAGGTGATATATAGTTATGTTTAATCGTATTCTGGTTCCTTTGGATGGTTCTCGTTTTGCCTCGCGAGCACTCCGATACGCTACAGAACTTGCACATCGCTTCGGTGCAGAAATTATCCTAATACAAGTAGTAAAACCGACTACGCCAATCCTAGCTACTACTGGTATGATGCCAGGTGTAGTAGAAAGTCCAACCTTAGCCGAGTTAACTGTACAGGCAGCTTTTACAGAAGACAGGCGTAACACCACTCGTGCTAAGCGATATCTTAGCGGTAAAGTTCGAGCAATAAAGTCTCGGGATATCAAAACATCATACCAAGTAATAGTTGGAGATCCGGCACGAGTTATTAGGGAACTTTCCAAAAAGAAACATATAGATCTGGTAGTTATGACTAGCCACGGCAAGAGTGGCCTAAAGCGTGTTATTATGGGAAGCGTTGCCGACGAAGTTATCCGAGAATCCAAAGTCTCTGTTCTAATCGCCCGACCGCGTAGCTGAGGTAAGAAATAACACCTTACAGGTCAATAGGCAACCTAATACCGTTCTCTTTTTCTATAAAATAATCCCAACTGGCGTATATATATATGTTCAGATATAATCACAACCCCAATCAATCCCGATAAGCTGAGTTTTCCTCAAGGAATTTCCTCATAGCATTTAGGGCAGTTTCTTCATGGTGCGCGTGATCTTTAACAGTCTGGCAAAGATTATTGACACTCTGTAGTACCTCGGTTCTATTAGAGAACAACTCATCCCGACTCATTCTTTCGAGATTGATTAAGTTTGTTTTGGCATTATCGATTTGCCCTAATATTCCCTGATGTTCGTGAAGAATAGGTTTCATAAGAAGCTCTCCAAGCACAAGGGGTAGAACCTCTTCTTCATAGCCAAAGTGATTCTTTAGTCCATCTTCCAGAAGGTCAATCGTATGTAACAGTTGATCCCGCTTCTTGATTAGCTCGGCAACTGAAGTCGCACTCCATGCAGCTTTGCGTTTTGTCGTCTCGAGAGTAAAAAACGCATCAATATCATTCATTGTGTCTCCAGCAAGTTTTGTATGATCTGTAATCTTACTGTGTTCCGATATGACTCTTGTGATAACTTCCAGTGCATTTGGCATAATATACCTCCTAACTAAAATATAAGTTCATTTATATTATTTATCCCATCGTTTGTCAATTAATCAATAGTTGTTTCAATGCTGGAACTGATGAGATAGTGTTAAACATATGCACCTTTTAGTTTCATTTTAGTCCTAATTCGTAATAATTTAGTACAATTAAACGTCTTTAATTTTAGAATAGCTTGAAATGGGAAAATGGTTCACCCGCTTGAATGATAAAAATACTACGGTTATTCTTTTAGCATTATATCCTTATTTTCAGAATTAACAAAAGCTCTCCTGTGAGGTTTGGCAGATATTTGATTACAAAATTCCGTTTGTCCTGCAAAATGGGGGAATAATTATGCTGTTCAAAAAAACCCTTTTTGCTTAAGTCCAAAGGGATATCGGAATGTTTGATTAAGATTGACTATGACACTTCTACCGATAAAAAAACCGCGAGTATACTACCTATGATTTAAGTCTTTAAACAAAAAGGGGAAGCAATACTGCTTCCCCTTTTATCGCACCGAAGTTATCCAGTCGGTCTAATCCAGACCCACCATATCACCATTAGGTCCATTAGGAGCATCAAGTGAACTGCCGTCAGGAATACCATCACCGGCATCAGGGTTAGGTCCCAACGATCCGGAATTATCTGCGGAAACAGTACCTGCGATAGTAATTGCTAGAATAGCTACGACCACAATGGCTAATCCTAGTACTTTAAATATTCTCCTCATAACAATACCTCATTTCTCTTATTTTGTTGTTATATTACTATAACATATAACGAGGAAAGCAGGAAATTGTTACAAATTGATCTCCATACCGTATATATTGAACGCAATTATCTACAACGGAACAGTTATGGGGATGAATACGTGGATTTAAAACTCAATCAGCTAGTCAATAATTCGAATCCACCCACTACCGCTTTGTGCTTTATCCAGACCACTCATTTAATATATTTGCAAATTCCAATCCAAATTCACTATTACCGTACGTCTGCTTCATCCAATTAGAAATCCATTCAAAACTTATACATTCATTACCATTGGTATTGTGTGGTTGAACATAAATGATCTTCATTATTTCCGATTTCCCATTATTATCAATGAGGCCTAAATCAGATAGTTTTATTAGGAGA
>JAQTVP010000069.1 GCA_028707015.1 Dehalococcoidales bacterium
ACCGCCACATAAAGCTGCAAGGCTTACGGTAAGAGTTATTAAAAATGCCTGTAAAGATAGTGAAAAGTATTCTGACCATAAGGTAGAAATCAAAATACCTAAAACTAAGAATGCGATTAAAAGGAATAAAGTAATAAATATAACATTTCGTGGGCTTAACCCCAGGATTTTCATAATAATAAACCTATAATAATCTAGCTGAAATTATTATAGCACGAAATAAAAAGTAATTTAGCACTTGACAAAAACATATAAATAGAGTACTGTAGTACTTATATACACTACTGAGGTTTGATAAGTGGCAATAAAAGTTGAAATTAATCGTAGTTACGAATGGACTGAAAGCGGAAAGCTATCTGGAGTGTCACGTCGTGAACTTGAAGTTCTAGCTTTGTCAGCCGAAGGTTATGAAAATAAAGAAATTGCTGAAATATTAGGGCTCCAGTATCAATCAGTGAAAAATCACATGTTCAGTCTTACTAAGAAACTAAAAGCCAATAACTCTTCCCAAGCATTAGCAATTGCAGTTGGTTGCAGATTGTTAAAGATAGATAACCCAGAAACAGCTGAACCCGTAGTTTACACAAAGACTGAAAAGTTTTTGAGACTACTATTATCAGAAGGAGAAGATACACAGTTAACTAAGAAGATTAAGAAATGGATGCTTATGCATGGAATAGATGTAGATATTTAGCCTTGAGAATGGAGGTGGCTCGGAGAGCTGCCGGAATGAACAAGTAGCACGGAGTGAAGCGGAGTGCCGAAAGAGCCTAACGATATGAAAGACAATTGCCAAAACAATACAAACGTTACGAATAAAGAAGGGGAGGGGAAAGGGGCGTCATCTCCTTTATTCCTTGTCCGTAATAAGGATAATGTCAACGCTCAGCTTCACAGAGTTAGAGGTTTACTGACAATGTGGGATTTCTTGGTATATAAAGGACGTGTTGGTACAACTCAAGTCATTCTTCAGAATAAAGAAGATTATTCAACTTTAAAGATAATGCCTGCAAAATGCCGCAGTAGATATTTTGATGATGGCCGATTGTATATATCTTGGAATATAAAGAAAAGATTAGGTAAATACGAAAGAGTACCTGGCCTAATGGAAACGCTGACTTATGACCCAAAGAAGATAAGCAAACAAGAGGCATGGGCTAGTTTTGGTAAAGATACCAGAAGATTTCTTAATGCCATAAACCAGTATCGAAAAAGAAGAGGATGGCGAAGAACTCATTATTTATGGGTGGTAGAAGTACAAGAGGGTACAGGTTATCCTCACGTTCATATCTTCTTCCCGAACTTAAGATTTCTAGCACCGATTAGTATTCTAACTGGGAACTGGAGTAAAGGCAGGTCAAATATTGGAAGTCCTACAAAGATAACCACTAATTGTGCTGCCTATATCTCAAAGTACTTAAGAAAAATGAAAGGCTGGTCGGACTTGCACCTTGCCTTGTTATGGAGTGGACGTTGCCGTATGTATGGTTTCTCTAGAGGATTTTCGGCTAAGGTAGAAAAGAAAGAATCTGAATGGCAGAAATTACGTATCGTTAAAACCGATAATTTAGACGAATTGGAATATAACCTGATGAAGGGTGGTTATGTTATCGATGTTAATCAAAAAGGTCACGCTTTATCGAATAGTCAAAATTTAAAGAAAGGAGGTGATTAATGAAAAAAAACGTAGCGTATACCACTGGTGGCGGGCGGCGTGGTAAGCCACGCCAGCCATCTATAGATAAAAGGCTCTGTATCAGTGTAGATGAAGCGGCAATCATGCTTGGATTATCCCGAAACTTTGCCTATGATTTAGTTAAACAAAAACAGTTGCCGGTTGTAAGATTTGGCAAGAGAATCTTAATACCCAGAGTAGCGTTAGAAGAGATGCTGAAGAAGGGGGATTCGTAATGAAAGGTCATATTTATAAAAGAGCGAAAGATAGCTGGACAGTCGTTTACGATTTGCCAGTAGATATAATGACACAAAAAAGGCAACAGAAATCCCAGACAATTAAAGGGACTAAAAGGGATGCGGAACGTGCTTTACGTGAAATAATGGTCTCTCTGGAACAAGGCTCATACGTTAAACCTAATAAAATAACTCTAAGTGAATGGTTAAGGCAATGGCTTAAAGATTATGCCTCAATGAACACCACTGACAGAACACAGGAAAGCTACACATCAATAGTAGAAAGGCATCTTATTCCGTCTTTGGGTAATATATTCATTACGGAATTACAGCCTCAGCAAATACAAAGCTATTATGCTGATAAAATGAACAATGGACGTGCCGATGGCAAAGGTGGTCTCTCGGCCAGAAGTGTTGTATATCACCATCGCATATTATCCAAAGCATTGGACTATGCGGTGAAAATGGGTATAACAGTTCGTAATGTGGCTAGGGTAGTGCAACCACCGAGAGTGCAGAGAATTACAATGAGAACACTATCGGCTGATGAAGTAGTGACTTTTCTTGATACGGCTAGAGAAACTGATTATTACGTTTACTTTGCCACTTTGCTATATACAGGATTAAGGCGTGGTGAATTGCTCGCTTTACGCTGGCGTAATCTTGATTTGGATAATGCTACCCTGACTGTTGTCGAGACAGCCTATAAGCTCGGTAATGGTGACTATATAATCAAAGAGCCTAAGACATCTCACAGCCGCCGTACAGTTACCTTACCATCATCACTAGTTGACTTATTCAAGGCTTATCGAACCGACCAAGAATTATTGAGAATACAGCTAGGCATTACATTGGACGTAGATGACTTTGTTTTCATAAGATATGATGGTAGTCCGATAAATCCCAGCGCGGTAACATTAGCCTTTCGAAGGATAACGAAGAAAGCTGGTCTGAGAGACCTCAGAATACACGACTTACGGCATACCCATGCTACTTTGATGTTAGTTGCAGGTGTTCACCCTAAGGTCGTTTCCGAGCGATTAGGACATGCCAATATCGGTATTACTCTTGATATTTATAGCCATGTATTACCGGGACTACAGGAAGCAGCGGCGGATAAATTTAACAGGATATTTGAACCCGAAAATGAAGAGAACTTAGACCCTAATGTTAGCAAAATGTTAGCAAATGATGGTGGGGTCGAGTGTAGGCCGTACAGGTCTCGAACCTGTGACACCCTGATTAAAAGTCAGGTGCTCTACCAACTGAGCTAACGGCCCACATATTTTAGTTAACTTAACCAATATTATTAATTTTTGGAGCGGGTGATGGGATTCGAACCCACGACGTCTTACTTGGGAAGCAAGCACTCTTCCGCTGAGTTACACCCGCAGTGCCATATCTATTTTAACCTAGAAAACAATAACTGTAAAGAATAAATAACTATCTGAATAATATCATTATATCACAAGTAATCCTATTTAGAAGTCATCATCAAAGAGACAGAAGAAGCTATTAATACAAAGATAAGTGAATATAAATGGTAAAAGATGTAAAATCAAATTATAGATTATTCGGTATGATATCAAGTGTTATACTACACATTGTAAATTATAAAACAATTATTATATTACTTAAATAAGAAATACAGTACTGTTGGCCCTTTGGATGGCAAAAATTGAAAAAAATAATAACCAATACTAGACTTTTAACAAACTGAACATAATACTGGGAGAATCACAATTCATTTATGTAATTAGTGTTAATCTTGTAGGGTAAATTTGAAATGAAAGAAAATAACATATTAACGGAAGCCATTAGTAGTAATCTTGGAACTCGTTTTGTCGGGGATAAGATTATTTACTATCCTAGCGTAAACTCAACAAATGAATTGGCAAAACAGGAAGCTCAGCAGGGAGCTGAAGAAGGCACAGTTATTATTGCTGGTGAACAAGTTGCCGGTAAGGGGCGGATGCAGCGGGTATGGTTATCTCCTCAGGGTAGTATTGCTATGTCTGTTATTCTTTATCCTGATTTAGTCTATCTGCCAGCGCTAATTATGGTGGCTTCTCTGGCTGTAGTTTATAGTATTGAAAAAACCACTGGTTTGGAAGCAGAGATAAAGTGGCCTAATGATGTTTTGGTTGATGATAAAAAAATATGCGGGATACTAATCGAGAATAGCATGAAAGGGAAAGTTGTAGATTATACTGTTATTGGTATTGGACTGAATGCTAATCTTAAAATTTCGGAATTTCCAGAGATTATATATCCTGCTACGAGTCTCTCTGATGAACTGGGAAGAGAAGTGCCACTTCTGAAAATAATACGTCAACTATTAATAGAAATAGAGAGATTATACTTATCTCTGCAAACAGGTGACTCCGTTTACGAAGAGTGGAGAAGTAAATTAGTAACACTGGGCAAGGAGATTCGAATAAAAACAGGTAACACTATATATGATGGTGCCGCTGAATCAGTAGCTAGAGATGGGAGTCTTTATCTGCGTTGCTTAGATGGAAAGCTAATAAAAATTGTAGCTGGGGATGCTAGTTTGCGTGTTTGACTTTTGAAATTTTATTTCTTTTCTTTATTGTAAAAATTCGGGAGCTTTAGAGATATAATAACCCCCTAAGGCTCCCGAAAATTATATAGAGAGGATAAAAATATATTAACTTCTTTTAGTTATTTATTATCCTTGTTACCTGATTGACTGTTACATTTATCCATAAACATAGAGATAAGGTCTATAGGTATCGGGAAAATTAATGTGCTGTTTTTCTCTGAAGCTACTTCGGTTAATGTTTGCAGATAGCGAAGTTGTAAGGTTGTTGGCTGCTTGGCCATAATAGAGCCTGCTTGAGCTAATCTTTCGGCAGCTTGGAATTCACCTTCAGCGTGGATGATTTTGGCTCGTCTTTCTCTTTCTGCTTCAGCTTGAGCTGCCATCATTCGTCTCATCGATTCCGCGAGTTCAACCTCTTTAATTTCTACTGCGCTCACTTTTACTCCCCAGGGGTCGGTTTGCTCGTCAATTATTTGCTGCAGTGTTTCATTAAGTTTTTCTCTTTGGGAGAGTAGTTCATCTAGCTCAGATTGTCCTAATACATTTCGTAATGTAGTCTGGGATATCTGTGAAGTGGCCCGAATATGATCTAAGACTTTAACTACCGCTGATTCAGGGTCAACCACTCGTAGGAAAACAACTGCATTTACCCTGACGGTAACATTATCTTTGGTAATTACCTCCTGTGATGGAACATCCATAGTTATCACACGAAGGTCAACTTTTACCATTCGGTCAACAAAAGGGATAATTAAAAATAAACCAGGACCTTTAGCCCCAATTAGACGACCTAAGCGAAAAATAACTCCTCTCTCATATTCAGCGACGATTTTAACTGTCATCGGGATGAGTATAAGAACGACAAAACCAATTATAACGTAAGTAATCCAAGGCATTTGTTGATACCTCCTTTATTCTTTCTTGGTTACATATAATATTAATCCATTGACTTTGGTAATAATCACCTCCTCATTGGGTAAGATGTTTCCTTTTTCTGATATTGCTGTCCAGCGTTCTCCCTGAACAGAAACTACACCCTTGGGTTCAAGAGCTGTCTTGACTTCAGCAGTTTTTCCTATCAGGTCTTCTCTTCCGGCAGATACCTGAAGACGGTGAGCGCGTATTCCACGATTAATTGCCAGAGCAATAAAAGCGATAATAATAATTACTATTACTGTAATGAGCCAGGGATCTATTTCAAGCCAGCTTGTGTCAAATTCAAACAATGAGTCCTCCTTATTTATCCAACTTGGATACATATAGTTTTAACCCGTCAACCTTATTTATGACCACGGTTTCACCGGGTTTAACATTACCTTGTTCTGAAGTAGCTAACCAGCGTTCACCTCTGAAGAGGACTATTCCTTCGGGTTTTAGGGTTACTTTAACTAAAGCTGTTTTGCCAATAAGCTCTTCTTTGCCAGTAGTTACTTGACGGCGGTGTGTGCGTATAATACTGCCAATTACAAAGGCAGAAATTAGAAAAATGATAACGGTGATTACTGCAATAAGCCACGGGCTTACTTGAAACAATGGTCCCCCCTTAAATAAAATTAAAGATCCGATAACCAGTGAAATTATACCACCAGCGGTAAATAAACCAAAACTTGCCGTAAATGCCTCGGCGATAAAGAGACCAAAAGCTAGTATTACCAGCAGAATACCGGCATAATTTACCGGTAGCATTCCTAAAGAATAGAAAGCTAATAGGCCGCAAATTCCACCTATAACACCAGGAAAAATAAGTCCGGGATTAAAAATTTCAGCCATTATGCCGAGTGTGGCCAGGCTTAGAAGGATATAGGCAATGTTTGGATCACTAATCGCATACAGGAGATCTTCCATTGTGTTCATTTCGATATAGTTAATGGTAGATCCTTCGGTTTGCAGGGTGATAATACTACCGTCTAACATGGTAACTTGCCTGCCATCAAGTTGAGAAATAAGAGAATCAAGATCAGGAGCAACCATATCAATGACATTCAGTTCCAGTGCTTCTTGCTCTGTAGCCGAGACACTTTCTCTGACTGCTTTTTCTGCCCATTCCATGTTACGTCCGTGAGCTTCAGCTATACTTCGAATATAGGCAGCAGCATCATTAACAACTTTTTCCTCCATGGTCTCAGACATTGCCTCTTCACCCTCGGTACCTATTGAAACCGGGTGGGCAGCGCCAATGGCAGTATTGGAAGCCATTGCTGCTACATGGGCGGCCATAGTAATAAATACTCCTGCCGAAGCGGATCTGGCTCCAGACGGAGATACATATACCACTATTGGAATACGGGCACTAACAATGTCCTGTACAATATCACGCATGGAGGTATCTAAACCGCCGGGGGTGTCTAATTGGATGATACAAGCTATAGCATTATCCTCCTCGGCTTGATTAATACCGCGCTCGATGTAATCAACGAGAACGGGATTAATTACTCCGTCAGCACGGATTACATCAATTCTAGAATTATCTGCTGCGGTTACAATCATAGTAGAAGCAGTAATAATTACTACTAACAGGAATAAAATACGTATAGTTTTTAACATACTTCACCTTTGGAAGTTTATATAGTGAAATTATAGGTTGATTATAGATTATATTGCAAATGAATAAACAAATAATTATCAGGAAATACTTAGTAAGGGAAGTCTACATAATGTTATAGTTGAATAGCTGGGCAAATTATTATAGAATTTACAAGTTGGGTATAAAGGATGTGATATGAAAGTCCAAAGGTGTAAGGGGACTAGAGATTTATCCCCGAAAGAAATGATCAAATTTCGCCTGATAGAAGAAATATTTAGAAATTGCTGTCTAAATTGGGGATATGATGAAGTTAGGACGCCAACACTGGAATATTTCCAACTGTTTACTTCGACTGGGACACTCACTCCCAGCATGCTTAATAAAGTCTATTCTTTTCTTGATTGGGATGGCTGGAGTGGAGAACGTGTGGTATTAAGACCTGATGGTACTATCCCAGTTGCCCGGCTTTTTATTGAGAATATGACAGATAAGGAATTAGCCAAGCTATTTTATGTAGCTAATATATTCAGATTTGAAGAAACCGGGAGAAAAACAAGGGAAAGATGGCAATGCGGCGTTGAGCTTATTGGAATAAATACAGCTATCGCTGATGTGGAACTGATAGCACTAGCCATGGAGGTAATGAAGAAACTAGAACTTAAAGACGTAGAATTAAAACTATCCCATGCCGGTTTAATAAAAGCAGTACTGGAAAATTTAAATCTTAGCTCTAATCAACAAGTTAAGATATTGGATCAGATTTTAGATGGGGATACCGAAGCTTTGGCTAGATTAAAGATTGAAGAAAATGAACAAACAAAAATGCTAATTTCCTTATTGGATTTGAAAGGTAAATCCTCTGGTTTTTTAAAGAATTTAAAGGCATCTTTTGCCGGAGATTTCCCTAACCTTGGGGCTCAATTCGACGATTTTATTAGTATTGTTGAATTACTGGAAATGCTTGGTTACAATTGTCAGATT
>JAQTVP010000070.1 GCA_028707015.1 Dehalococcoidales bacterium
TGGTTTTGTTACTACCTCTTCCTCTTCTTCCTCCTCCTCTTCTTCTTCTTCTTCTTCCTGCTCACCCGTTTCTGCTGGCCCGCAGGATGACAGCACTAAAGCTGCCGCTATTAACCAGCTTAAACCCAGCCATAGAATCTTCCGTCTCATTATATGACACCTCCCTCCTTTTCTGTCTTCAGTATTTACCCTAAGATTTAATTTTATTTACCTGCTTTATCGCCTCCTTTATCCTTAATTTGGGATATAAATACTTAATGGCTATATATATACTTTTAAATCCCGTTTGTCAAGAGTTACCCAGATTAAATTACTATCTCTACATATTATTTACTGATAGTTACAGTGAATTATTATTCATAAAATTTTAAATCTTTATTAGCTGCAACCAAATATGATATATAATTTAAAACCTGTTAGAAAGCAATTAGTTATTCTCTGAACAAAACAAAATATTTCTATTAATGGTATTGAGTAAAATCCAATATGCTTTTCTATATAACATATCTATATATATGTATGCTATTTAAGTTACAAGTAAATTTTTAACCAATATCGTAAATTAACAGATTATGCTAAGAAATATACCAGTACATTTCTCTAATTGACAAAACCATTCCTCTCATGCTAAGGTGAATATGCATATGGTAGGAAAAAACTTTATATTGAGCTTAAAAATGCTAGTCTTTTATTGAATGAATGGCCATTTTTAATATGCTAATTGTTCACTCTTTTATACCTTTTTAAAAAGCCATATGCTCCTTATTTAACACTTTTCAAATTTCCCCTTCAATTTACTTAACAGCAGTTATTACTTTTTATTGGTTTCCTGTCGTTCTCTATTATTTAGCATTAATGTCATGGTGAGTTTTTATAATATGTTAGAAAAAAATATTAAAATAAGTTGTCAGAATATATGGAAAATATTTGGTCCGACCCCAGAGAGTATCTTGGATAATATCCAGGATTATGAAGGTGCTACTAAACAAGATTTTCTAGAGCAAACAGGGCATGTTATTGCAGTTAAAAATGTGTCTTTCGATGTTTATGAAAATGAGATATTTGTTGTTATGGGTCTCTCCGGAAGTGGTAAGTCAACTCTGGTTCGCTGTATAAATAGGTTAATTGAACCAACTCGAGGGTCAGTACTAATAGATAATGACGATATTGCACAAATGGATAAAGACGCCCTTAGAGAACTTCGGCGCCACAAATTAAGTGTGGTATTTCAATACTTCGGTTTATTACCTCATCGTTCCGTAAAAGATAATGTTGGTTTTGGCTTGGAAATACGAGGTGAAAAGGGCCGCGAAAAAGACGAAAAAATCAATGCAGCTATTGAACAAGTTGGACTAAAGGGCTGGGAAAAAAATCAGATCGATGAGCTTAGTGGTGGTATGCAGCAACGGGTTGGTTTAGCCCGTGCCCTGGCAATTGGCTCTGAAATTTTACTTATGGATGAGCCCTTCAGTGCACTGGATCCACTAATCAGGCGGCAAATGCAGGATGAGTTTGTCAATATTAGCAGTGAAGTAAAAAAAACCGTGGTATTCATTACCCATGATTTGCTGGAAGCAATAACACTGGGAGACCGTATCGCCATAATGAGAGACGGTGAAATTGTACAAATTGGTACTCCTCAGGAAATTGTGTCCTACCCGGCTGATGAATATGTAAGTGACTTTGTTAAAGATGTACCTAAAGGGCGGGTTATATTGGCCAAACACATCATGTCTCAACCTGATCTGATAATAAATAGAGAGAAAAATCTTAACGAAACAATAGAAGAGATGAAAGCTAATGAAAACAAGATTACCTTTGTAGTGGATGATAGACAAAGAATGATGGGACTAATGACTATAGAGCAAGCTGAGGAATCACTTGCTGAAGGCAAAACCAAAGTACACGAAGTAATTAATGAAGAATACCCGTCTGCTTCCAGGAATGACACTATTGAAGATTGCCTCTACCTGGATAACACAGAAAATCTTCCTGTAGTAGTTCTGGGTAGAAATAAACGTTTGTTGGGTATGATTACCCGCCAAACAATAATTAATTCTATGCAGTCGGGCAATATTACTAATGAAGATAATACAGAACAATAAAAAAAAAGGTAAGGAAGGTTTTTTATTTTGTTTGATTTTCCGGAAAGCTGGATATTTGCTTGGGACATCATGAAGTTTATTGATGGGATAGTAGATTGGGTAGTAATTACCTTTGAACCCTTCTTTCATGCTTTTAATATATTTATCTTACGAGGTTTCCTGGTTCCTTTTTCAGATTTTCTGACCTGGATACCATGGTGGGCAACAATATTACTAATAGGATTAGCATCCTGGCGAGTTGTAAATAGAAGATTCGCTCTTTTATCCGTTGGCTTCATGCTGATAATAAATTTAACTGGTCTCCATGAGCTTAGCATGATGACTCTGGCGATCACGCTTACCTCAACTATTTTATGTGTTATTATGGGAATTCCGCTGGGTATATTTGCGGCACGGAGTAACTGGTTCAACACTCTTTTAAAACCCATACTTGATGGTATGCAAACAATGCCCAGTTTTGTTTATCTGATTCCGGCGCTAATGATATTTGGACTGGGAAAGACACCAGCAGTAATGGCTACAGTTATTTATGCGATACCCCCAATGATACGATTAACTAACTTGGGGATAAGGCAGGTAGACCCGCAATTAATGGAAGCCAGCCTTTCTTTTGGTACCACACCCTGGCAAACATTACGCAAGGTTCAGATTCCTCTGGCTATGCCGACCATACTGGCCGGGATTAACCAGACAATAATGATGGCACTCTCAATGGTAGTTCTGGCTTCTATGATCGGAGCCAAAGGAGTTGGCACCGAAGTTTTAGCCGGAATCAACCGTTTGGAAGTAGGCCGAGGTTTCTTGGGCGGCATTGCCATTGTTTTTCTAGCCATTATTCTGGACCGTATCAGCCAGGGAATTGCCAAGAAAAACCAGTAAGTAAAATATTAGCCAAAGTGGCTTATTCCAGAATATTGAATTTAATAACATAAAAAGGGGGTTCATAATTAAGTAAATTTAATCAGTATATAAACACAAAATAAAGGCATAAATAGGAGGAATTTAATTTATGCAATTCAAAAACATAAAGCGATGGCTGCCAGTTTTACTCAGTATATTACTGCTGGCAGCGCTATTCACCGGGTGTGGTGAAAGTGAAGAAGAGAAACCCACTATTTTGGTTATTGATACCCAGTATGAGTCTCTATGGATAAATAACGCCATCTTTAAATTCGTGGTCGAAAATGGTTATGGTTACCCAGTTGAAACTGTTGAGACTACCACAGTTGTCTACCAGGTAGCGCTCCCTAAAGGCGAACTGCATCTCACTATGGAGCTGTGGCAGCAAAACCAGGCGGAATGGTACAACGAACAAATCAGCCTGGGGACAATAGAAAATTTAAATATGACCTATGAGGGCGGTCCCCAGTTTTTCGTGATCCCACAGTGGGTTCATGATGAATATGGTATTACAACAATCGAGGATCTAAAAGACAACTGGGAACTATTTGAAGACCCGGAGGATCCCAATAAAGGTGTCTTTATCAACAGTATTACCGGCTGGACCTGTACTTTGATTAATGATGTAAAGATAAAGGCTTATGGTATCGATGAATACTTCAATATTATGGAACCCGGTACCATGGGCGGTCTTGATGCCGCTCTGCTTGGTCCAATGATAAAACACGAACCGGTAGTTGGTTATTATTGGGCTCCTACCGCATTAATGGGTATGTATGACTGGTTTGTTCTGGAAGAGCCGGAATATGACGCGGATGTTTGGGCTAAAATAATGTCAACTATAGAAGATATGGAAACTATTGATGAGGTAACCGAAGCCTGCGCTTATGAAACACTACCCATTGAGAAAGGTGCATGGAGCGGATTACGTGATATTGCTCCTGATGTAGTAGAAATGATGGAGAAAATGAACGTAGGCCTGCAGCCTTTGAACGTTACTGCTGCCTGGTATAATGAAAATGAAATGCAGGATTATGAAACGGCTGCCGTTTATTACCTGGAAAACTACGAAGACCGTTGGGAAACTTGGCTTACCGATGATGCATATGACAAGGTAAAAGAGGCACTGGATAATTACGAAAAATAACTTCTAAAACAGTGTTGTTTTAAAAAACGAATATTAGAATAATTAATTAGACTTGAGGGGGATTATGTGAGAACAAACCGTAATCCCCCTTTTGCTTATTTATTTTATGAAAACAGCGGTGTTATTCTGTATACTGGTAAGGTTGTATTATCTCATTATCCTAAGGTACTAATGAATCCATAAATATAAATACTTAAATTCAAGGCACATATCACCTGCTAGATATTATTATTGATGATGGATGTTCCTGAAAGGGATGAGTTCTCAAAACTAGCGAATAAAGGAATGGATAGTTTGACTTTAAATAATCCACGTAATCAATCCATTCACTTGCTAAATTATCATACAACCTGATTATATCATCGGCAATATGTTTTAGATCACTATCGGGAAGTTCATTTAAAGAGGGTCTTGCCTCAAGCTCTTCATCCACATGGGTTATTGCCCACAGTAAAAGAGTGAAACGATCGTGCTCCAGAAGACTTGGGTTCTCCAACAATGTCAATAAGAATACCCGTTTCTGTGATAAATATTCCTTTAGCTTAACCAGATCAACATTACTGCAATCAAGATCAATCTTCAAATGGGAAGCAAAATCAGCAGATTTTTTATAATCTTTTTTTGTCCAGCTATCACTTATATTCAAATTACTGGAAATCTCTTTTTTATTATCAAAATATTTCAGCAGGTCAAAGAGAAGATAGTTTCCAATTTCGCTGAAAAAAGCTCCAATTACCATATTTAGTTTTTGGAGCATAGCCTGCTTCTCTCGTCGGTTCAAGATACGTTCGATCACCAAGACAACGATAAAAACTTCAAGAGGTAAAAATGCTAAATCACCAATCATATATATAAATATATGGTTGATATCCCGAAATATTAAATAGTGAACAAAGTATGCAATTCCACAAATTGCTATAAATATGACTGAAAGGATTACGTAAAAATAGTAACTTTTTTTCATTTAAGTTTAGACACCATTTTCAAATATAATTTATTCTCTGCCGAATTTACTTTCCTCTGTCTGCAAATATTTTATATTTATGTTGTAAATACCATCTATTTTTTTCAAACCTACAACTAGTAAATTCTGCACTGCTATGATTTGCCCCATCCAAACGGAACATGGTAATAATATTGGGAAATTAACACTAAAAGATAACTATTTTAAATTAATTATCGTATTCCTCTTCTATTATTTGACTCTCCAATAAGCTAACATATTTTTGTCTAGTCATATTTGGTTTGCTGTTATTTATGACCTTTTTAGCTTTAGCAGCACCATCTGCAAGTAAATCAATAACCATCATAGCCATAGCCTTAGCCGGATTAATAACTGCAGTTTGGTAGTCTTTAATGAGATAATCATTACCATGGCTTGTACCAACAGCACCTCCAGCATAGGGGTGAATAACAGGCATAATCTGACTAACATCACCCATATCAGTAGATCCCGTACGGTGGCTTGCCTGCCCCATTTCTTCTGGTCCGACAAGAGCAGAAGCATTTATCTTATAAAGATCAACGAGGTCAGAATTATTTATTATTGGAAGGTATCCGGGAAGCGTGGTTATCTGGACTCTACCACCAACAGCTAGAGCTCCTGCCCTCAAAGCACGATCAACCTTATTACTGGCATCTGTAATAGCTTCCAGATTTTTACCACGTACATAGGTTTCCATTCGCACGTCAGCAGGAATAATATTTACTGTTTCTCCACCTTTGGTTATTATGGGGTGAACTCTTACTGTATCATCATCACGAAAAGTTTCCCTTTGGGCATGGATAGCAGTAAGAGCAATCATAGCAGCATTAAGCGCATTTATCCCCTGGTGAGGCGCTCCTCCGGCATGAGAACTGCGTCCGATAAAACGGATTTGCTTAGCAACCATTCCGTTATTAGTTCCCCCAACGGTAAGTTTTTTCATTGCTGCAACGCTAGTGTTATGCGTCATCATTGCCATATCAACATCATCAAACTCCCCAAGTTTGATCAGCTCAGCCTTACCTCCTAAAAACGAAATTTTACCTTCTTTACGTAAAGTATTCCGAAATTCTATTTCAATATATTCCTCAGCCGGAACAGCCATTAAGGCCACATTACCATTAAGAAAAGGTAACACTTCAGATTTAGCAAGGGCTGCAGCTACAGCAAAAAGCATTCCTATTTGCGCATGATGGCCACAGGCATGCGCTGCACCCGTTTGCAGATCAGCTTTAGGATGGTCACTGACTATCAGTGAATCTAATTCACCCAAAACAGCTATTGTCGGCCCGTTATTACCTCCACGCACTATCCCCTTCACTCCGGTAAGAGCAATGCCATCTCGATATGTTATCCCTAACTCGACGAATTTCTGGGCTACCAAATGAGAAGTTTTAAGTTCACGAAAGCCTGGCTCCGGATTTTGCAGTATAGTATTTGCTACTCCGATGATTTCTTCACTCCTACGGTATATCTCCTGACAAACTTTTGATTTAAGTTCTGCTATAGATGGCAATTTCTTAATCCTCCTTAATCATTATTCCAATATAAGTTAATGATTTTTAAAGCAATAACATATCATTCCACCGCATTCCATAAGAGATAAATTTCATTAACACGTGTCGTACTTAGACAGAAGAAAGGAAACAGCCCATGCCTATCGCTGCACCTGAGATAATCCTTATCAGAGTATCAAAAACCAAACCAAGAACATACCCTGATCGTGCGTATAATTGATATGTCAGCAGAAAGCATAAAAATCCCGATATCAAGACCGCCGACAAGGTGATAACAAATCCAAAAATGGCTATTTCGGTTCGAAAGTTCATACTTATTATTTATCCCCCAAAATTTATCCCCCAAATGTGTTGCCAGATAACTAGTAAAAATTAATACATTTCATTTAGCTATTTACCAACTTAAGTTTCAAATTGTACCATAATAATTTAATTACTAGAATAACTCTATCCATATCGCAACCAACAAAAAGTCGTTAAAAGTATTCAGTGTGAAAAACTGATCAATATTAAATTAAGCAAACTAGCTTCTAAGCATTACCCTTTGTATGTATAACTGGATGGAATTCTACTATATTATATAGGAGTCTGGAAAAGTGAAGTATACACTAGGCAGACCTTTACATTACATTTCAGTCTTAACCTTCAACTTCTTACGATAAATTACATTTGCAAAGTATTCTTAAGAATACAAAAAGTTCGTCATGTCTAATCAAGACTGCAGTAATTCAATTGATGCAAAACCGTTATTATTCGGTCACAGAATAAATTAAGTCAAAATAGAGTTGTATTATTATCCTCACCCTTTGCAGCACAGAGTCCTTAAAGTTACCCATTTGTGCCGGTCCTAACAACCTAATATAGCATTTCATCCCTCGGACAAAGACACAGGAACTTCAAGTTCTTCGATGCTACTCGGCCATTCCATTCGGGTGACGCGATTATTTGTTACAGATCACGTGCCAGACCTGACGCTAGTTCAGTTTTGTTCAAATTTGTTGAACTATAAACTGGACGACTTGATTTGGTACTGTATCAGATAACTATTTCAGTTGTTTGTTTAGATATTGCCAACTATTCATGTGTTGTTATCTATTATAACAAGAATAAATTCACTTACGTAATATAATTACCGATGGGCAAATGTAAAATTAGATTAACTGCGGAGGTTAGTATCAACTTAGCTTGAGAATATGCATACTAATATTCTCAAAATGGTGGGCG
>JAQTVP010000071.1 GCA_028707015.1 Dehalococcoidales bacterium
AGCTAAAGGACTGATCCAAATATTACTGTTTTGGATAGTAGGCATTCTGATATTTAAGGCTGACCTGGGAGAAGCTCCAGCCGCTGTCATCACTCTCTCCGTTTTGATGGCAATAGTTTCAGCAGCTTTTGCCATAATGCTGGCTACTCTAGTCAAAACCCAGCGCAGCGCCAGTTCAATAGCTGTACTCGCCTCACTGGTAATGGCTCCCCTCGGAGGCTGCTGGTGGCCTCTCTTTATTCTACCTAAATGGATGCAGACCTTAGCCAAGATAACCCCTCACGGCTGGGCAACTACCGGCTTGCATAAATTAATGGTTTTTGGCGCTGATTTCAATGCCGTAATTCCGGAAATATTAATCCTCATCTCTTTCGCTGTAGTATTTGGTATCATTGCTATTTATCGTTTCCGAACCAGTTCTAATTAAATAAGCCAATTTGCAGACAAGAAGTATATTGGTTAGGAAAATAATACTATAATTATTATGTTAAGTCATATTTATGCATAGCGACTGCCACGGTATTTTTAGCACAGCAATTTTAAAAACCCTTTCTATCTAAGAGTTCATCTTATTTTCAATAATCTGGAAATATTAAACTGATAAACCGGCCAGGTAGCCTTCTTTCATTGATTCCAGTATACTTCGTGGTTCAACACAATCTCCAGCAGAATATACTTCAGCTACCCTTTCCTTAAGCATTGAAAGAAGTGTATTGTTTGGCTGCGCACCGGCTGCAACTACCACAGAATCAGCTTTAATGGTTTGCTCCTGACCATGACTATCGATTATTACTACCCCATCTTCAATTATTTCCTTATACTGCACGCCAGTTAGAACAGTAATCGCTTCTTCCTTGCGAATCCGGTAAACCAGCGGTTCTCTAATGGAAGGGCTTACTTTTGAAGCCAGTTTGGTTCCTCGCCTCATCAAAACAACTTTCTTTCCGGTATCCACCAGAAAATCAGCCAATTCACAACCAACCAGTTCCGCACCAATAATAGCCACTACGTTACCAACCTTCACTTTCCCTGCCAACACATCTAAAGCTAAAACGACGTTATCTCTATTCATACCACTAATATCAGGAATGAATGGAGAACCTCCCGTAGCTAATACCACCGCATCAGGAGCCTCTTTTGTTATCAGGTCAGCAGTAACTTCTGTGGCTAAATGCACAGCTACGCCCTGCTTATCCATCTGTTTAACCAGATAACCGGTAAGATTACTGATAGATTCTTTATATTGTGCTATCTGGGCTAACAATAATTGTCCGCCCAGCTCTTTTTCTTTTTCATATAACTGTACTTTATGCCCTCTTAAAGCAGCTACTCTAGCTGCTTCCATACCGGCTGGACCACCACCAATAACAATAACCTTTTTAACATGCGAAGCCTGATTAATGCTATATTCCTGCTCCTTACCTAAAGCAGGATTAACTACACAACGAACACCCGGAGGACTTAAACGAAGACTATCCATACAGCCGCTACAGTAAATGCAAGGCTTAATATCTTCCAAATTACCAGATGCCACTTTATTGGCAATCTCAGGATCAGCAAGTAAAGACCTGCCAAAAGCGATAAAATCAGCTTTTCCCTGCTGTAATGCGGTTTCTCCAATTACAGGGTCAATTCTCATCACGGTAATTATTGGTACAGATACTGCTTTCTTCACAGCTTCGGCTAAGGGCAATAATATTCCTGGTTCCACCGCCATCGGCGGAATTCCCCGGGTACTACCAGAGGTGCGTGAGACATGTATTGCATCAGCACCAACCGCTTCAGCCATTTGAGCCACTTGTATCGTCTCTTCAATAGTAATGCCGTTTTTGACTCCTTCCTCGACAGCACTAAGCCGGCACCAAACCGGATATTCCCTTCCTACTTTTTCCCGTATTGCCTTTAGAATCTCCATAAGAAAACGGGCCCGGTTTTCCAAACTACCCCCATAACGGTCAGTGCGTCGGTTCGAAGCAGCAGATAAGAATTGAGAGACCAAATAACCATGAGCTCCATGAATCTCCACACTATCGAATCCTGCTTTTTTAGTCCGTAAGGCAGACTCAGCAAAACATTCTACAAGTCGCTCTATTTCTGCCTCTGTAAGTTGCCGCGGCATTTCTCCGCCTAAAGAAGACAATGCTGATGGACCTACCGGCTGACTTCCAGTAACACTTGATCGAGTTTGCCTGCCACCATGGTGGATCTGAAGCGCCCCTTTGGCACCATGCCGCTTTATAGTATCAGCTAGTTCCTTAAGAGCTGGAATAAATTTATCATCATCAATTACAAGTTGCTGGCTAAAAGTCCGGCCAACAGGTGCATCAACACAAATATTTTCAACAATAATTAAACCAATACCACCTTTTGCTCGCGCCTCATAATAGTCCTTAATCCGCTGGGTAACATAACCTTCATCATCACCATATATAGTAGCCATTGGCGGCATTACCATTCTATTTTTAAGGACCATTTGCCCAATCTTACCTTTCTCCAGTAATTTACTGAATTGACGGTCAGTATTCATTAATTTACCTCCTTATAAAGTGCAATTTATATATTATTTAAATCTAATATGAGTAAAAATACTTTTGCCTCACTTTAACAACAAATTATATTCTTTCATCATACAGATAACAAGCCTGCCTATAATTCTTGGAAATGTCTATCGCCCTTTTTACAAACTAAAAATTTAACTTGTTATCAATTTACATACATCCCCAATTTTATAGCCAGAATCAGTCTATTCTAAACAAGAAATATGATGTAATCCTGCTTATTCTTAATGCCCTAAAGAACTCTAACCTATTGAGTATTTTTAAATCTCTTATTACTTAATTTTTATGCCAAAAAGAACGTTAAAAATTTATCATTTTCTCTTATCTAATTCATCATATTGCATAATACCAGCCAGTTATAGTTCGAAATAAAATTAGTTATATATTTCACAGAAAAACAGGGTAAAACAGCGAAAACATTAACTTAAATATAAAAAAGCAATTAAGGAGTGATAGTGAAGGTTTTACTTATCGGACATGAAGCAGAAACTGAACAAAATATCTGCTTATCCTTGCAGTTGCGCTGGCCAGGAATTACCGTTATAACCACCAATAATGCCAGGAACGGAATAGACTGGGTGGAAACTGAACAACCAGATATCATCATACTGGAGTATGACAATCCTGATATTAATGGCCTTAGAATACTAAGTGATGTCCGCTTGTTTTCCGAAATCCCCATTATTGCTCTCTCCGCAAGTATTGATACCATGGATAAAATCAAGGCTCTCGAAACAGGTGCTGATGACTGGATTGGCAAACCATTCAACCATATGGAACTCCTAGCTAAAGTAAATGCAGTGCTTCGCCGCTATGGTACCGTTCAATTTCATCAATATGCAACCTCCTTTATCAGCAGCAAACTAACGATAAATTTTACTAATCGCGAAGTATGCGTTTCAGGAAATCCGGTGAAACTAACCCCCACCGAATATAAATTACTCTGTTGCCTGGTGAAAAACGAAGGGAAAGCAGTCCCGCACCATCGCTTATTAGACAATGTATGGGGATCAGGCTACACCGATGATATTAGCTTTTTAAAAAAATATGTTTACCGGCTCCGCTCTAAAGTAGAAGATAATCACCAGAATCCGCAAATGATTGTTACCGAATGGGGGGTAGGTTACAAGTTTGTTAAACCAGTTAGTGTCTTTTAGTAACTATACAAGATATTAGAAAGAGTGGCTCTTTTTCCACTCAATAAATACTATCTTGTACCTTTATTAGTTACTTTAGGCACCAGCATTTCCACTTCTCATCAGTATATTAAAAGTATTAATGAGTTATGAGGAGTGCATGGATAATATTCTACTTATTCACCCTGATCTGGAGGAAAGAGAAAAATTGACTGCAAAATTGGGTCAAGCAGGATTTGAAACTTTAACTTCAAGTAACAGTAATCAAGGTATAGCTAATATTCAGCAATACCATCCTAAGTTAGTAGTGATTGCTGAAATATTGCCGCAAGTAGATGGCAATCAGCACTGTTTTCGTATCCGCCAGATAACTTCTGCTCCTATCATCGTTTTAGGTAACCAAATGGAAGAATCAGCCGGAATTGAGATGCTTGAAAGCGGTGCTGATGTCTATATGCCTTCGCCTCTGAATTTTAGAGAATTTGTAGTAAGAGTACGTTCTCTTTTACGCCATAACAATCTGTTTGACTTCAGACCAACAACAGAAGATGACCAACATTACGGAAACCATCCGAACAAGCAGGACAATGATTTATATAAATTCACCAATACTGAACATTGCCTTTTGAACAAGCTGATTCATATTTTAGCAGTATTCTTTAATTTCCTAAAGACCAAAATGATGATTGTTAATTATTTTTCGTATTGTGATCTTATATTAAAAAAGCAAGGACATCCATCATACATACGAAATAGGTCTCCATACCTTCGAGTTGTTTCATAAGCAACTCGGTCGATGAAGGTACTTATATAAAATATATCTCTGATTATCAGAGTTAGAAGGGGGAATAAGAAATGAAAAAACTTATAGCAGTGTCACTAGCTTTAGCCTTGGTACTATCATTAGGCGTTAGCTATACTGTAGTTGCCGATGAAGTTGTTACCAATGCCACTGTAGGAGGATCTGGCAGTGCACCTTTCATTTGTGCAAAGTGGGAAACCCCAGATCACGACCCTGCTCCCGGTACCCAGATAATGCCCGTACCCGGTGATGCCAGAATTGTAAAGTTCTATGTGGTAGTTGGTGACCCGAATGGTGTTGATGACATAGCCTCAGTAGACGTTACAGTCCGTTATCCCGATGGTACTGAGAAGTATCAGCTACGCGCAATAAGACCTACATGGACACAGATCCCCTGGGGCGGACTAGTTGACATGGATGGTGATTGTACCGGTGAAACTGATATTACTACCGCTATGAATAGCCTTAATGCACAGGGCCGGATAACTTTCGGACCAGGACAAACGCTATCCCAAGTACTATACGATATAGAGCACGGAAAGCAGCTGTTAATCGAACTGGTTGGTGAGATGGACTATCATCAGCCATCATGTGACTACACGGTTCAAGCATTTGGGACAGATGGTGGTGGTAACAGTGGCGAGATAGTAAGTAACACCTTCTTCTACATCAGCATTGTGGCACTAAGAATCGACTTTAATACAATCAACTTTGGCACAGTCAACGTCGATGATTGGAATATCCTGTATGGTGATGCCGACATGAGCACACCTGCCAGACCCACTGTATGGAACATTGGCAATGATCCTGCCCACATTATGTTGCATGCTACTCCAATGATAGGTGCTGTTCAAGGTAAACCAATAGAAGATTTTGATGCTTTTATGCTTGGAGAACGTGTCGAGTTTAAAGCCGGTGTGGATACGATTATACCCTCGATATTACCTCCATGCACACCTACACAGATAGACTTCTCGTTACATCCGCCGTATGGAACACCACAGGATTCTTACTCAGGAACGATGACAATAAGTATCCTACATGCCACTCCGTAAATATAAGGAGTAGAGTAGTATGCTCTCAGAATATTAATATTAATGAGAAGCATTCTAAGTAGTTAATGTAGGGGTGAACAGCCATCTGTCCGCCCCTACATACTGTGCTTGATATAATTTAATAATTATTTTAACCTAATAACAAAAGGTAATTATGAAGAAGTGGCTCACTATATTTATTGTTATTATAATGACTTCGTTATGTACGGAGTATTTTATTCCACTGGAAACACTTGCTAATGGAGTAGCGGTAGGACCAAGCGCGCTAGAAATAGATAATGCCCTCAGGAATGAAGAGTACGAGAAGCAAATAGTATTATTTAATCCCGGTGAAGAAGAAATTGCTTATACCTTAGACACTGAGGGAGATGCTAAAGCCTGGATCTCTTTCTGGAATAATAATGCGGCAGTTATCCCATCGAAAAAAATCAGCATACCAGCCCATGATGAGAAAAATATTTTGGTAAAAATCGTGGTTCCCAAAGATGCTATTAATGGCCAACATGAAGCGAGCATAGTCGTAACCAATGTTCTTACCAGTGAAAATGGACAGATGACAGGACAAGGTGTGCAAGTTTCGGCGCAGGTATCCGTCAGCATAATGGTTACTGGTGACCAGATTCTCGCCGGAACTATTAATAGTATCAGTACCGCAGATACAGAGGCAGATAATCTGCTCCAGCTAAAGATTAGTTTTCAAAATACAGGCAATGTAATAGCCACGCCACTGATTACTGTTAGCATAAGCGCTAACGGTTCCTATATTGATAAAATAAACTCTGCAGAAACCCAGATAGGACCAGGAAATACAGACATTATTCTGGTAGGCTGGGATACAACCGGCAGACAAACTGGCAGTTATTCAGCACATATTACCATTTCTTTAGGTAACACAATTATTGCTGAAGATACCCTGGAATTTTCAATATTACCTACCGGCACACTAACAAGGTCAGGCACGCTTACACAACTGGAAATCGAAGGTAAATTGGAACAAAACAAATTGATAGTAATTTTAGCTAATTTCGTTAACACTTGCCAAGTAAATACTAAAGCCATTTTTTTGGGAGAGATATACTTTAACAACGGCCTCATTGATGTTATCGAGAGCGATGAAATATCTATAGCAGCCGGAGCAAGCAATAAATTAAAATCATATTTACAGTTAGAAAATTCAGGACAGTATCTGGTAAAAGGATACGTTAATTATGAAGGTAACACAACAGAAATACAGGAGTTATCTTTCTCCGTCGGTGAAACAAATAAATCGGAATCAAGCTATAATTGGTTGATTATCGGCATTATAACTGGTATTGCCAGCTTAATTGTTGGTATAGTTGTCATCATCAGAATACGCACTTGATAGAATACTCACTAAAAATGTTTATTAAAAAACATACACTAGTACAAAAATAATCGTAATACCCCATAAAGTTCGTTATCTATAGTCAATTGGAAATCACGTCAATCCAAAGGTGTAACGTTAGATATGGATTACTCTCAGTGTTTTTAAATAGTAGGAATTCTACCTTCTGATTTTCCCCAGTATGTACTGGCACAAATCCTATAATGTGTTCCCACTGCTCCTCGTTAGCCAATTCTATTGGCCCTAGTTTAGCTAAACTTTCATCATCATAAAATATGCTAATTGGTTCATTATCTATTGTTATAGTTATTTGATAGCTCATCGTCTGGTACTCATGATTTACTATGCCCAAGGTAATCATACCACGCTCAGCTATCATCTCTGGAATCTCCGTACCATACTGTACTCGCGTCACCTGATCACTATCCATAGTAAACTCGGTGGGATAATCTTGCGCTTTACTGCCAATGCCCAAGATATAGTATTCAGTAAATCTCTCGCCAATCTTAGGCTTGATTACGGTAAAACCAAGTACTCCGATAGTGCCTAATATAGCTATGATCAAAATGATCGAAAGCACCTTATTAGAGGTGTTACCCTCCCATCCGGGTAACTTAAATTCGTAATCAGCAATAAATGCTACTTTTTTAAATAATCTATACTGTCTTAGCAAGGCGATAACTGACATAACCAGTATAAATGTCGCTATGGAATAGAGAACAGGTTCCAATCTGATTCCCCAGGGGGTGTAATTTAAGCCCAGACCGATTAAAGCGGTCACCGCGATGCTCATGCCAAAACTCAGGGCAATTCTCTCAATCTCATCAATACCTTCTGTACGGACAAATAATACCGCAACCAATACATATCCAGGGAAAAATAGTAGAAACGGAAGACCAAACA
>JAQTVP010000072.1 GCA_028707015.1 Dehalococcoidales bacterium
CTTCTATTGCCTTATCTACAATAGGATAGACATCTTCAACCAAGGGTAAAACTTGGATACCAACATTCATAGTTCTTTTTTCTTTCATAGTTTCCTCCAATAATATTCTTATGCTCTACCGGGAGTATGAACGGCCAGAAGTAACCCCTTGGATAATTTAATAGTGGCGGTAGGTTTTTCTAATAGATTACTAAGACCCCGTGCAAAACCAAAAGTAAGCTCTTCATCTTTAAGAATATATTTCAATCCTTCAGTAATAATACCTGAAACATCACCGTCCAATGGTATCAGTGACACCGTATCACCAGGATACCCGGAAATATCTTCACCCGGTGGCTTGATTATCCAACCTGTTTGTTCTCCATGCCACACTTCAATTCTGCTCTGATTAAAATTTGCTTGAGCTATCAACATGATATTGGCAATGGTCATATCCATACGTCCGCCCATTACACCAACCATTACAATCAGATCAGCCCCCTGTTCCACAGCATAAAGAAGCGCCAGTTCAAGATCGGTTTCATTTTTTTCAGCCGGATAGGAGACAAGCTTTATTTTACTACTACTTTTATATTCTAAGTCCGAAAATGAATCCATATCTCCGATAATTGCATCAAGGTGGACGCTGAGTGAACAAGCATAACGTGCGCCTCCATCAGCTCCAAGTATTAAGTCAAATTCTTCAGCGCGTATTCTGCTTCGCAGGATATCGGGTTTATATAATTCACCATTAACCAGTATTAAAGTTTTCATTAATTTGACTCCATATGCAAAAAGGCTACCCTTCTGAGGGTAGCCTTACATTTTATATTTTATATTGCGTTTGCATTCCCTCCGCCGGCATTATCCGGATCAGGTTCTGTAGGTCGATGTTAGTTAATCACACACGGTGATTAAGCACATCCTCTCAGTCTGGTTCCCCAAACTCCCTTTCGCTATTAAATTGTTAATGTAAGCTTATTATAATATTTTTTTTTACTACTGGCAAGAATTATTTTTCACAGTTATCTAATATTTATTAAATTAGATTTGCCAACTGGTCTGGAAGTGGTAGAATGGGGAAATGGAAGGGATTTATACTACTACCGCCAAACTTATCACAAGGGCGTTCTATATGAGTAAATTGACACGCCTTCTTGCATGCACTATTCCCATTATGCTTACAATACTCATCCTTGTTCAGGTATCTGGTGAACCAAAATTTCTCACTGAGCATCGTTATTATCGTATCATTTTAGCCGCATGGTCAGTATCAAGGTGGAATGATTATTAGTATTTCGGCTATCGTAAGTAACAAAGGTGGCAGAAAATTAAACTTAGAAACAATGCTAATGTTAAGAGATAGAAAAACTAACAAACCTCTATACAGAGCATCTTTAATGCCTAGCCCACCGCTTGTCAGAATAAAAGCAGACCAAAAAGGTATCACCGAACCCGTTTCTTATTGTCCAGAATTATTTTCATTAGAAATAGAGGCCACACAAATATATATGTTCTATTTTTTTGTGGATAAGTTTATTGTTGATAGAATAGGTACTGAGGAAATTAGCAAAGGATTTCTAATACTAAAAGTATTAAATGCGAAAAATGATTTGGTGTTCATAGATAGGGGAGCAAATATTCAATTTTACTGTGAAGCTACTGAGAAGGGTAATGAATATATATGCAAACGGTCAAGATTGAACTAGGGTTTTGTACTCTAAATTATCAGACTGAATAAGTTTAAGGAGTGTATCCCTGAACAAATGCGGATTATCACTATTAATAAACCACCACTCTAATTAATTAAGGAAAGCATTTGAATGATACAGATATATATATAGTAGATACACATGCTCATCTGGATATGAGCGCCTTTAATAAAGACCGCATTGATGTACTAAATAGAGCCAGAGATGCCTGCGTGAAGAAGATTATCACTATAGGTATAAATATGGAATCCAGCTTAAAGGCAATAGAGCTGGCCAAAAAGCATCCAGAGATTTTGGCTACTATCGGCATTCATCCTCATGATGCCACCGAAGCAGAAAAGATAGACACCGCTAAATTTACAGAAATTGCTAACCACCCTAGAGTAGTCGCCATAGGCGAGATAGGTTTAGATTTTTACAGAGACTATTCTCCAAGAGAGCTGCAGTTACAAACATTAAAATTACAGCTTGAGTTGTCTGTTAAGCTGGAACTACCTGTCATAATACACTGCCGTCAGGCAGAGAGCGAAATGCTGAAACTACTCCATGACTGGATATCATTAAATCCTAAGACTCAAAAACAATCTCCTGGCGTTATTCACTGTTTCAATGGTGGGAAAGATGCTTTAAAGCAATATCTGAACATGGGTTTCTATATATCTCTTGGAGCTTATATTGGTTATCCTAAATCAAAAATGCAGGAAATTATTCAAGATATTCCAGATGACAGACTAGTAGTTGAAACAGACTGCCCTTTCCTGCCACCGCAAAGTCATCGCGGCAAACGCAATGAGCCAGCATATATACCATTCACTATAGAGCTACTTTCTAAAATCAGGAATGAATCATACGAACAGATTGCAAAAATTACCACAGAAAATGCTTATCGCCTGTTTCGTATCAAAGATGAAATGTAATTTTAGTTATATTGATACTTATACTCTTACTATTATTAAATAAGTTCTACCGTAAGCTATTACTAATAATTACTTAACAAAAAATAACTGGACAAAATAAAAGGTAAAGTTTAAAGTCCTATCGATTACTGAACAGGAATTATAGCATATATTCAATACCATAGAAATTAACTTAAATCATCAAAAATATGGGAGGAACTTAGTCATGCAAGAATACCACTATGATAAAGAGGGATTAAAATACCTGAAAACTCTGGGTAATTTAAAAAAAGAACAATTAGAAAGTTTCAGTGATTTTAATAATAAGGCCTTCGCAGAAGGAGCAATACCTCCAAAATATAAGGAACTAATTGCCATTGCCGCCGCACATATTACCAGGTGTCCCTATTGTATTGAAGGACATACGCGTCGGGCTAAAGAAAATGGTGCCACTGATGAGGAAATTGCCGAAGCTATTTTTGTTGCAGTAGCAATGAATGCCGGTGCTTCCATAGCTCACGCATCAATAGCAATGAAAGTACTGGCATAAGCCGCCACAATTGAATAAATACCAGTTTTCACCGCTAACACACTTATTTGCACCTATAAATTCCTTGCTTCAAAAGCAAAAAATAGTATATACTATAATATTCCTCTAAGCTTGACTTTTTATATCGTTTATTTTTATAATGTTCTATCTAGCTAATATCTATTGCAAAATCCACCTATATGTAATAAACTAGTGCCCGAGTGGCGCAATGGAAGCGCAACCGACTTGTAATCGGTAGGTTAGTGGGTTCGAATCCCCTCTCGGGCTGAGATTATTGGGGAGAAGGCTGGGAGGGGTGCCGGAGTGGTTAATCGGAGCAGTCTGTAAAATTGCCGCCCGGAAGGGCTACGCAGGTTCGAATCCTGCCCCCTCCACCATATCTCAGGCATAGTAGAAAATTAACAGTAGATTTTATATAATAGATAAATTGGTACAAGTGCCCACATAGCTCAGTCGGTAGAGCACGTTCTTGGTAAGAACGGGGTCACCAGTTCGAATCTGGTTGTGGGCTTATAATAAAGGGAGGAATGAAATGGCAAAACAGAAATATGAAAGAACTAAACCACATGTAAATGTGGGAACTATTGGGCAGGTAGACCATGGTAAAACTACTTTAACCGCCGCTATAACCAAGGTATTATCAGCGGCTGGCGGAGCAACCGGATTTCGTTCGTTTGAAAGTATTGATAACGCCCCTGAGGAAAGAGAAAGAGGGCTAACAATTGCTATTGCTCATATTGAATACGAAACAGAAAGCCGTCATTATGCTCACATAGACTGCCCAGGGCATGCTGACTTTATCAAAAACATGATTACTGGTGCGGCACAAATGGATGGCGCAATACTAGTGGTAGCCGCTCCTGATGGGCCAATGCCTCAGACTCGAGAACATATTTTATTAGCCCGGCAGGTAGAAGTTCCCTCCATGGTAGTCGCACTTAATAAGGTAGATATGATGGAAGATGAAGAGCTTTTAGAGCTGGTAGAAATGGAAATGAGAGAGCTCCTCACCAACAATGAATTCCCCGGTGATGAGATACCTATAATCAGGGTAAGTGCGCTGAAAGCTTTAGAGTGCGGTTGTGGTAAGCGGGACTGTAAGTGGTGTGGTTCCATCTGGCAATTAATGGATGCCGTAGATAGCTATATTCCTCTTCCGGTACGTGCCACAGATCAACCTTTCCTAATGCCTGTAGAAGACGTTTTTAGTATCAAGGGACGCGGTACCGTGCCGACTGGCAGAGTCGAAAGGGGTGTAATTAAAGTTGGAGAAGACGTAGAAATCGTAGGATTACACCATGAACCAAAACGGACAATAGCTACTGGCTTGGAAATGTTCCACAAAACTCTGGATACTGCTGAACCGGGAGATGCAGTAGGTATTTTACTCAGAGGTGTAGACCGAGAGGATATTGAACGTGGCCAGGTAATAGCCGCTCCAGGTTCCATCAAACCGCATACTTATGCCGAAGGTGAGGTCTATGTCTTAAATAAAGAAGAAGGTGGCAGGCATACTCCTTTCTTCAACGGATACAAGCCACAATTCTTTATCAGAACTACCGATGTCACCGGAAGTATTGAACTACCAGAAGGAGTAGAGATGGTTATGCCCGGTGACCACATAACAATGAAAATAAAACTAATTTACCCGGTAGCATTAGAGGTAGGATTACGGTTTGCAATTCGTGAAGGAGGAAGAACAGTAGGTGCTGGAACCTTCACCAACATTATTGAGTAGATATGGCTAGAAAAACTGAAAGTAGAATAATCATTCATCTTGCCTGTAATGAGTGCAAGGAAAGAACATATACTACTACTAAAAACAAAAGGAATGATTCTCAACGATTGGAGCTTAATAAATATTGCCCGCGGTGTCATACTCATAGGTTTCATCGAGAAGTAAGGTAGTATTATAACTGAAAGGTAGATAGATTATTTATGGCACGCACTACTGCTAAAAGGCGCAGTTCAAGATTTAATTTCGTAAGTAATACTATATCTGAACTTAAAAAAGTAGTCTGGCTAAGTAAACGAGAGGTTGCTTATTTGACAGGATTAGTATTGGTTGTTACCATTATTTTAGGTGTGTTTTTAGGAGCCATTGATTATGGTTTTACCAATCTTGTTGATAAGCTATTTATAGGTAACTAGAAACTCGTTTAATTTATATATATTATTTTTAAAATTTAACAACTGATGAATACTCTATCTTTTAACATTTATATAAGTGAGGCCGTTCGTGGAGAATAACCAGAAGCAATGGTTTGTTGTACATACCTATTCGGGATATGAAGATCGAGTCAAAAAGAACTTGGAGCAGCGTATCAAATCCATGGACTCGGGTGATATCTTTCAGGTAGTCATACCGACCGAAGAAGAAACTGAGGTTAAAAATGGACAAAGACGAGCAGTGACTCGGAAGATATTACCGGGCTATGTGCTTGTGCAAATGAATATGAGTGACCAAAGCTGGAATATAGTACGCAATACGCCAGGTGTTACTGGTTTTGTTGGTAGTGAAAATAAACCTACTCCATTATCAGAAGAGGAAGTTAACCGAATTTTGAAACAAATAACAGCTGAAGCACCAAAAGTAAAAGTAGGCTTCCGAACAGGGCAAAGCATAAGAGTAATTGACGGACCCTTTATTGATTTTATGGGTATTGTAGATGATATAAATGAGAAAAGGGGCAAAGTAAGTGTGCTTCTATCGCTTTTTGGTCGTGAAACACCGGTAGAACTTGATTTTTTACAGGTGGAAAAACTCTAACACTTCTGTCAATTAATACTATCGGAGAAATAAAATAAATGGCAAAAAAAATTAAAACAGTAATTAAATTACAAATTGAGGCTGGAAAAGCAAATCCAGCACCTCCAGTTGGCCCAGCGCTAGGACAGCATGGTATCAATATTATGGGTTTTTGCAAAGAATATAATGAACGCACAGCAAGCCAATCCGGATCTATTGTACCCGCTGAAATAACTGTTTTTGAGGATAGATCATTTACTTTTATCACAAAAACACCACCAACTACAGATTTAATTAAAAAAGCATTAGGTATAGAAAAAGGAGCCCATACTTCTGGTATAGAAAATATAGGCGAGTTATCCCTTGATAAACTTCACGAAATCGCTGAGATTAAAGCTAAAGATTTAAATGCTAACAATATTGAAGGGGCAGAGCGAATTATCGAAGGTACAGCTCGCAGTATGGGAATTAAGATAGGTAGAAATGGTTAAACACAGTAAGGATTATCAAGAATCAGTTAAACTAATAGACAAAACACAAACTTATCAACCAGAAGAGGCTATTCACTTAACCAAGAAAACAGCTCATGCTAAATTTGATGAGACAGTTGAATTACACCTCAGAATGGGTCTTGACCCACGAAATGCCACTCAGCAGGTACGCGGAGTTGCTCTTATGCCACATGGACTAGGAAAACAAGTACGCGTATTAGTTTTTGCCCAAGGCGAAGCGGAAAGAATTGCCAAAACGGCTGGCGCAGACTTTACCGGCAGTGACGAATTAGTAAAGCAGATTGAAGATGGTTGGTTAGAATTTGATACAGCCATGGCGACTCCCGACATGATGAGTAAAGTAGGCAAGCTAGGTAAAATTTTAGGAAGAAAAGGCTTAATGCCTAACCCTAAATCTGGAACTGTCGTTTCTGCAGAGGATTTACCCAAGGCAGTTAGTAATGCTCGAAAGGGACGAGTAGAATTTAAACTTGATAGAAACTCAATAATTCACCTACCATTAGGTAAAGTTAGTTTTGAAGAAAGCAAACTTCTGGAAAATCTAACCGCAATAATGGAAGCAGTGGTAAAAGCAAAGCCATCTGGCGCTAAAGGCCAATATGTTAAAAGTGCCTCTTTAACTGCCACTATGGGACCTAGTATTAAGCTTGATCTTAAGTCAGCACTTTCTCTAAGTTCTGCATAATACTAAACAAGAAAACAATGAATATAATAAAGGTACCTCAACTGGCTTGGTACGACACAAAGGATTTGGAATTATCCTTGCCTGATGACTGGCAAATTGAGGTATTTAATATGGCTGGCTATAACCGACCAGCATTAGAACCTGCCGGAATAAAAGCCTCAATAAACAATCCAATCGGTATACCTCCTATTCGCGAATTAGCTAAGGGAAAGAAAGAAGTTGTCATCATTTTTGATGATATAACCCGTGTCACCAGAACAGCAAAGATTGTACCATTTATTCTTGAAGAACTTGCAGACGCCGGCATTCCCGACAACAGGATAAGATTTGTAGCTGCGCTGGGTCTACACGCCGCAATGTGGAGAGAACATTTCGTTAAGAAACTTGGTGGAGATATAGTAGCCAGGTTTCCTGTTTATAATCACAACCCGTTTACTAATTGCATCTATGTCGGTACTACCGCTACTTATGGAACTAAGGTCTACGCTAATGAAGAAGTGATGAAATGTGACCTGAAGATTGCTATTAGCTCAGTAGTACCTCATCGCATGAGCGGATTTGGCGGTGGCAGTAAAATTATATTGCCCGGTGTAGTTTCTTTTGAAACTACCGATCATAACCATCGTATGATGGCTAATAGCGAAAGAGAGCACCCACACAAACCA
>JAQTVP010000073.1 GCA_028707015.1 Dehalococcoidales bacterium
TCCCAGCTTTATGTCTGAGCTTATTTCAGCTGGTGGGCTTATTAAACATACTAAAACTCGATTAAGTAATAGGAGGCTGGAAAATGCAGTTTAAGGTGGCAGTATTGCCCGGGGACGGAATTGGGCTTGAAGTTGCGGCTGAAGGAGTAAAAGTTTTACAGGCAATAGGTAATAAATATGGACATACTTTTAATTTGCAGTATGGTTTGATTGGGGGCATTGCTATTGATGAGGAAGGGACTGCACTATCAGCAGATACTATAAAGATGTGTAAAAGTTCCAATGCGGTATTGCTCGGTGCTGTAGGTGGTCCAAAATGGGATGACCCTCAGGCAAAAGTTCGTCCGGAAGATGGATTGTTGGAATTACGGAAGAAATTGGGGTTATTTGCCAATTTGCGTCCAGTTAAAGTGTTTCCTATGCTGGTTGATGGCACTAATTTAAAACCGGAAGTTATCAAAGGTGTAGACTTTATATTTATTCGTGAACTTACTGGTGGTTTATATTTTGGCAAGCCCAAGAAGAGATGGGAAACATCACGTGGCAGGAAAGCTGTTGACTCAATGGTTTATTCCGAACAAGAAATTGAGCGAATTGTCAGAGTGGGCTTTGAGCTGGCAAAAGGGCGCGGTAAAAAACTGATTTCTGTGGATAAAGCTAATGTGCTTGAATCATCCCGGCTATGGCGACAGGTAGCTATGGAAGTAGCAAAAGAATATCCTGATATAGAGCTGGAACATATGCTGGTAGATTCCTGTGCAATGAGGATAATTCAAAACCCCAAATATCTGGATGTGCTGGTTACCGAAAATACATTTGGTGACATTCTCACCGATGAAGCATCGATGCTGGCGGGTTCTATGGGAATGCTTTCTTCAGCTAGTTTAGCAGGTGTGCCCAAGAATGGGGTAAATATATTTGGTATGTATGAGCCTATTCATGGCAGTGCGCCTCGCCGTGCTGGTTTAAATATGGCTAATCCAATTGCCACTATTCTTAGTGTGGCAATGATGTTACGCTACTCATTTGGTTTAGTTAAGGAAGCACAGGCAGTCGAAAATGCAGTAGACCAGGTTTTACTGGATGGTTATCGTACCTATGATATAATGGACGAAGGGAAAACAAAAGTAGGTACTAAAGAGATGGGAGACTTAATTGCCGATAAGTCAGGAGGCTAAAAGTTGGTATCAATTCAACTGTATGATACAACATTAAGGGACGGTGCTCAACGCGAGGGCGTTGCCTTCTCGGCAGTGGATAAAATCAAGATAGCAAAAAAACTTGATGAATTGGGAATACATTTTATCGAAGGCGGCTGGCCCGGTTCTAATCCCAAAGATGCAGAATTTTTTAAAAAAGCGCAAAGCTTAGTTCTTGAAAACGCTAAGATAGTTGCTTTTGGCAGTACCAGACGTCCTGATATTAGAGCTGAAGATGATGCTAACCTGTTAGCCCTGGTTGACGCCGGGGTGAATGTGGTTACTATTGTTGGTAAAAGCTCAGAATTGCATGTTACGCAAGTATTAAATACCACGTTACAAGAAAATCTTAATATGATTACTGAATCAGTACAGTACCTTAAAAAAAAGGGGCTGACAGTATTTTTTGATGCTGAGCATTATTTTGATGGATTTAAAGGTAATCCTGATTATGCTTTGCGTACCTTAAAAGTAGCTGCTACGGCTGGAGCTGATTGCCTGGTGCTTTGTGATACTAATGGTGGCACATTACCTGATGAAGTTACAATCGCTGTCAGTGCAGCTAAACAAATAACTGATGTGGCTTTGGGTATTCATTCTCATAATGATGCTGAAGTGGCAGTAGCTAATACTTTGGCTGCAGTAAATGCTGGAGTTATTCATGTTCAGGGAACTATCAATGGTTACGGAGAGCGCTGTGGTAATGCGAATCTCTGTTCAATTATACCTGACTTGAAACTAAAGATGGGTTATGACTGTATTAGTAATGAACAATTAATGAACTTAACTGAAGTGTCTCATTATATAAGTGAAATGGCCAATCTAGTACCCGATGCTTTTTTACCCTATGTTGGCTCCAGTGCATTCAGCCATAAAGGCGGGCTTCATGTTTCGGGTCTAAGAAAGTGGGCAAACAGTTATCAACATATAAATCCAAGTCAGATAGGAAATATACAGAGAGTGCTGGTATCTGAATTATCTGGTAAGTCAAATATAATACAAAGAGCCCAAGAACTAGGCATTAAATTGAGCTTACAGGGTAAAGATGCACAGCAATTATTAGAGAAAGTTAAGTTATTGGAGAGCCGTGGCTTCCAGTATGACCACGCTGAAGCCTCTTTCGATCTATTAGTCTACCAGACTAAAGCAGATTATAAACCACCATTTGAACTGGTTGATTTTATGCTGGTAATCGAGAAAAGACGTCGTCTTCCTACCAAGATAAATCTGGAAGAGATGTTGTCTGAAGCAATGGTAAAAGTAAAAGTAGGCGATAAAGTTATACATACCGTTGCTGAAGGTAATGGTCCGGTTAATGCTTTGGATCAGGCATTGCGTAAAGGTTTATTACAGTTCTATCCTAGTTTATCTCAAGTCAAACTGGTTGACTATAAAGTGCGTATTCTTGAAGAAAGCGTTGGTACTGGTTCACAGGTACGCGTGCTTATTGAATCAAGTGATGGTATTAACGAGTGGCGGACTGTAGGTAGTTCAACTAACATAATTGAAGCTAGCTGGCTGGCATTGGCTGATAGCCTGGAATATTGGCTAATAAAACACAATACATTAGTAAATCAGTAGATAAGAATAACTTAAGGTAAAAATATGGCCTTGTGCTTAATAAACGCAAGGCCATATTTTTACCTTAATTAACTATTTGCTTCTGCACGCTGTATCAATTCTACGATAACGTTTGCACCAGCGTCATTCGGGGCAAAATAGGCGAAACCATAACCCTCATCATCTCTTCTACCATTAATAATTGTTGCTCCCTGAGCCAACATTTTTTCTGCTTCCTTATTAAGATCCTGTACTATGTAAGCAAAGTGATTGATACCTTCTCCTACTTTCTCCAGGAAATCTAATTGTACACATTTACCGGAAACATGTTGGATTATCTCTAGTGTTATCGGTCCTAGGTCAACCATTCTAATTTTAAGGCTTCTAAACTCGTTTTCTGAATTGATCACATCACTGGTGGTATGGCCACCTATAGATAGGAAATAATCAACAGTTTTGTCCAAGTCTCTTGTGATGACTCCTACATGTAAGAATTTCCAATTGTTTTCCATATCATCTCCTTGTTTTTTTATTTAGTACATGCGATTTATCAATGTTAATGCCAAGTATAGCATTATAGTAATATTAGAGTCTAGATAATTTATTCTTTGCGAATAGTAGTAATAATTCGTCAGCACAAAATAGTTAGCAGAAATAAATATAGGTAGTATAAGAGGATCATTACTCTTAGTTGCTATTAATTTTTAGTCCAGAAATCTAAACTGAGATATTTCCAGCCGCTATCAGCAAGTATTATTACAATATTACCCTCATCTATTTTGCTAGCGGTTTTAATAGCTTGGTAGGCAACTGCTCCAGAAGACAGTCCGGCGAAAATACTTTCCTTTGCGAGGAGTTGTTTTGTAGCGGTAATTGCTTGCTGGCTGGTAACAGGAGTTCGCTCAGAAATAAGACTTGAATCCCAAAAAGGCGGGACATCTTTTCCTAGATACTTTAAACCCTGAATTATCTCTTCGGGTGGGGGTTCAACTCCTATCACTTTAATAGAAGGATATTTTTCTCTTAAACGTCGAGCTATCCCAGTTATGGTTCCGCCGGTACCAACTCCAGCGATAAAAATATCAATTTTGTCATAGGGAAAGTCAGCGATAATTTCGGCACCGGTAGTTTCATAATGAGCTAATGGATTAGCTGGATTGTTAAACTGGTCCGGCATATAATATTTATCATCTTTTTCCGCCATTTCCCGGGCGGTGGAAATAGCAGCTTTCATTCCATAAGTTCCATCAGTGAGAATGATCTCGGCTCCATAAATTTGGAGTAATTTTCGTCTCTCCATACTCATAGAGGCGGGCATAACTATAGTAACTTTATACCCTTTTCTTTGTCCCAATAAGGCTAAGGCAATTCCTGTATTCCCACTTGTGGCCTCTAAAATAACTTTGTCTTTAGTTAACTCACCGCTTTGCTCTGCTTTTTGGATCAAGTATTTAGCTACTCTATCTTTAATGCTGGCGCTTCCTCCGATATTTTGCCCTTCTATTTTAGCTAAAATTTTAACTCTTTTATTGGGACTTAGTTGTGATAATTCTAATAGAGAAGTATGCCCTATAGAATTAACAATGTTTCTAAAATACATAAATTATTTACTAATACCCCCCTTTTACCAGATAGTCTATCTGGTGTTCTTATGCTAAAAATTATCTCATTAGAAAACAACTTAGTTGCAGGAAGAGCAAGATGCCTGGGAACAGCCGGAGCAATTATTAAATCCTCCCATAGGTATCGAGCCACCATCAGTACCTTTGGATGAAGAATTAAATGTAGATAATATTTTCTGTCCTTTGGCATTACATGTAGGACAAAAAGCATCATCATTTAAACATTTCATCGAGCGGAGTAATTCGAATTTACTCTTGCACTTTGAGCAAAAATATTCATAAATAGGCATTTTATTTCCTCCTTTATTTATTTTACCACTAAACAGGTAAATATTATATATTATCCTTTAATTACGCCTAGAGGGATTGTTCTGATTACTTTGCGGGAAATGCCTGTCTGCTGTGTTATATTAACTACTTCACTTACATCTTTGTAAGCTTCAGACGATTCTTCAGATAGTGAATCCATATTGCCTGCTTTTACTGTAATTCCCTTACTTAACAAAATATTGTTAATATCATTTCCTTTAAGTGCACGCTTTGCTGCTGAGCGGCTCTGCACTCGGCCAGCACCATGGCAGGTAGAACCGAATGTTTCTTTCATAGCTTGTTCTGTACCTACAGCAACGTATGAATAACGGCCCATATCTCCGGGAATGAGAACTGGCTGCCCTATATTTTGGTAGATATCAGGAATATCAGGATGTCCAGCAGGGAAAGCTCTGGTTGCTCCCTTACGGTGAACACAAAGTTTATATTTATCGTTATTAATTGTATGTTCCTCCATCTTGGCAATATTATGAGCCACATCGTAAATTTGTTCCAGCCCCAATGCTCTCCGGCTTTTATTAAATACTTTAATAAAAGATTCTCTGGTCCAGTGGGTAATGCATTGCCGGTTAGCCCATGCGTAGTTAGCGGCGCATGCCATAGCGGATAAATAATCTCTTCCTTCTGGTGATTGAACCGGAGCGCAGGCAAGCTGACGGTCAGGAAGAGTAATATCATATTTTTTTACCGTATTATTAGTTAATGCTACATAATCACTGCAGACCTGGTGCCCAAAACCTCTGGAACCGGTATGAATCAAGACAAGTATTTGCCCAATATCGCTGATACCCATAACCGTAGCGGCATTCTGGTCATAGATTTTATCTATGATTGCTATCTCAAGAAAGTGATTTCCCGATCCTAATGTACCTAATTGAGGAATACCCCGTTTTTTAGATTTACTGCTTGCCTTGTTTGGATCCGCCCCTTCTATGCAGCCTGTTTCCTCAGTAACTATAATATCTTCCGGTTCCCCAAAACCTTTTTCTATTGCCCAATAACTGCCTTTTATTAAAACTTTAGCTAGTTCTTTTTCGTTTATTTTTATCTTGCCTGTGGAACCTAATCCGGAAGGAATATTATTAAATAACTCGTCAATTAATTGTTTGATCTTAGGTCTTACTTCTTCTTCGGTAAGGTTTGTTCTTAATAGCCGGACACCGCAATTAATATCAAAGCCGACTCCACCGGGTGATATTACTCCATTACTAACCCGGGTTGCAGCTACTCCACCGATGGGAAAACCGTATCCCCAGTGGATATCTGGCATGGCTAGTGAGTACCCAATAATACCGGGTAAACAAGCCACATTAGCAACTTGTTGAAAAACATCTTCTTCCCAAATATGATTGAGCATTGATTCGCTGGCAAAGATCATACCGGGAACCCGCATGCCTCCTTTATAATCTAGGGGAATTTCCCAGTGGTAGTCATCTATTTTTCTTAATGTTTCTTGCCATAATACAGGCATCTCTGTCTCCATTAAATGTCAAATAATACTTGGACTCGATAGCCATTAATCTTGTCAATTTTCAACATGTGATAAGTAGCTGCCTTGACCCCATTTTTTAATTGATGCCTTGAGCTATCTATTTTTTCACCATAACTTCTTGCGATTAGGTATGTTTTACTTAATTTAGTAATATTAAATTTGGTAAAAATAATATTCTCTGTATCGAATATATAAATAAGTTCGTTTAACCATTTTACTAGTAAGCTTTCCTGGTCCGGAGCAGTTAATACAATATCACGGTGCAAAATTTTTTCTGTATCGTTACCAAATTCCCCTATCAGACTGAATAAAGCCTTTGCCGCATTAGCAAATGCCTTATTTATGCTATCGCCGTAAGCTATAATGCCGGTATCAGCAGTATGGTTAAATATTTCAAAATCTTTCACTATTAATTATTGAATAAGTTCAGTATCAAGACTACAGAACAATTATATCATTTAGCCTAGTAAATATAAACTTTCAGGCTGATCTTTTAAATGTATATCAGGGCTTTTAGCTTTGTCAGATAATCTTGTATAATATAGAATAATAAAATAAATGGTATTAGTATTTCTCAGGTTATTCTTTGGGGGGTTAGTATGAGTGATATAAAAAGTGCTTTTGAAATAGCTAATGAAAAAATAAAAAATTTAAGTGCAGTCACTGAAGAAGAACGCATGAAGTGGAAATATATTCCAGAAGGAGAACGGTTGGCAGCCAGATATCTGGAAGAAGACTGTAATCTATTAAATGAAATAAAGCAGTATGATAAAGTATCGGGACAATATGTTAGAGCAGGCGCCAGTGAAATATTAATTAGATATATTATGATGCCTAAAGACGATTTAATAATAAAAAGAAATAAATATGTGATGGAAGGTATAAAAGACCTTAAGGTCAATAAAATTGCCGTAGAAAATGTTTACAGTAATATTAGGCGAATTTTTAGTCATTATACCGAACAGGGAGAGCAGCAGAGAAAACAGGCATATGAATCATTGAAAAATGAATTTGAAACTAAAATGCAGCAGATTGCCCAGCAACAACTAGGTATTGCGATGACTGGCAAGATAAATGTAGAAAGGCAGCCACAGTTTCAGGAAGAATGGCGTAAGTTGCAGAATCAAATAGATTCCCAATATCTGCAACTTTTGAATGAATATAAAAAAGAATTATCAGGTATATTATAGATAATACTTTGCATATAGAGGAAAAATAATGGGAATAGATGAAGAAAGAATAAGAGATGCTGTTAAACGTACTGAGATATTACGGGCACCTAAACAGAGCCTTACTACCTTCGGCATAACCAATATATACTACTACTTGGTTACAGAGCCAACTTATTCGGAGATTACCAAGGATGTAAAAGAAACTGTGGTCAGGGAAGGCCGGGTAATCGCTGAGAAACCAAGGATTGTAACACCATATTATCTATCTCGCCTTGA
>JAQTVP010000074.1 GCA_028707015.1 Dehalococcoidales bacterium
ATAAGGAACAAGGCTTCAAACCACTTGGGTGGATATATTCGCTGAGAAATCTGCTCTCCCAAAGCTTGGCTAAAATATTACCAGAACCACAAGCATCACTGGCGCAAGGCATCGTTTTAGGTATTCGAGATAATATTCCGTCATCGGTCAATACTGATTTTTCCAGATCTGGAACTAGCCATCTGTTAGCTATCTCCGGTTTTCATCTCGCTATTATCACTGGTATTTTACTGACTATTGGCATCTGGCTTTTTGGCAAAAGACACTATCTATACATATGGTTGGCATTAGGTATAATCTGGCTTTATGCCCTGCTTAGCGGCATGCACCCGCCAGTAGTCAGGGGAGCCATCATGGCCAGTTTGTTTCTTACTGCTGAATTTTTAGGCAGGCAGCGCAGCACCATCACCCTTCTAGCCTTTGCCGCTGCTGTAATGATAGGTATCAGTCCCCGTATTATCTGGGATGTATCTTTCCAGATGAGTTTTACGGCAATGCTGGGATTAATTTTTATTTTCCCTCATCTTCAATACTTTGGCAGAAGATTTACTGAAGCCACTTTAGGTGAAAAAAAATTAACCGTATCCATAGCTAATTTTAGTATTGATAACTTTAGGGGCAATTATAGCTGTCTGGCCAATTGTGATTAATTACTTTCATATAATTTCCTTTACTGCTCCTTTTACTACCCTTTTTGCCCTACCGGCACTACCAGTCATTATTTTTGCCGGAGCTTTAGCCGGAGGATTGGGACTTATTGCCCTACCTGTCGCTCAAATTATCGCCTGGCTAGTTTGGCTGTCTTTGTCATATATTTTACTGATTGTTAATATATTTGCCTCTATACCTTTATCTTTTCTGAATATATATGCTATACCCAAAAGCATTATATGGATTTATTATTTATTGCTGGCCATAATCCTCTGGCTTAATAGCCATCGCCGTCAGGCATCTACCTTAACCAGTAAAATCCTATCCTCCGTAAAACCAAATATAAATCAAAGCACAAAGTTTTTTTCCATTTTACCCAGCAAATGGATTTTTACCCCATTGCTGGCAGTATCTATCTTAGTATCATTTTCTGCTGTTACAATGCCCGATAATAATCTACACGTTAGTATACTCAATGTTGGTAATGGTGATGCCATTCTTATTCAAAAAGGAAATCGGCAGATATTGATCGATGGTGGACCCAGCCCACAGGCAATAGCTTTGGAATTAGGTAAAAAATTACCATTCTGGGATAGAACTGTTGATCTCATTATATTAACTCATCCTGAATCTGATCACATTACCGGCCTTATAGAAGTTCTTAACCGATATAATGTAAAACAGGTACTCTATCCTGATTTAGATTTTAACTCCGATCTATATAATGAATGGCTGAGATTAATTGAAGAGAAGAAGATTAAATGTTCATTAGCACAATCTGGACAACAGATTAATTTAGATAAAGCAATAATAAAGATAATCAACCCTCAAATACCACATTTAAGTAAAACTCAGTCCGATGTTAACAATAATGCTGCAGTATTGAGAATAACTATCGGGAAGATAAGCTTCCTGCTCACTGCCGATATAATGTGGGAAACAGAATATAATCTTATTGCTGATGGCAGTAATTTAACCAGCACGGTACTAAAGGTTGCCCATCACGGCTCGGATACATCTACTACTGAAGAGTTCCTAGCGGCAGTAAATCCACAGATAGCCGTAATATCAGTAGGAACTGATAACAAATTTAACCACCCGAAACCAGAGGTAATAAAAAGACTTGAGGATAAGCTAGGTCCAGAAAATATTTACCGATCAGATAAACAAAGTACTATAGAATTCATCACTGACGGGGAAAAATTATGGTTAAAAACTAAGTAATAACAATTTTATATATAAGGATTTTTTAATACAATACCAAAATAGCGGTTTAGTATCCTCATATCATGTCTATCTTTATCATCTGGTTGATAGCCGTAATGGCATTCTGCCTGTACTTCAGCAGTAAGGCATTTTACTTTCTGCCCACCAACTTCTCCAAAACCAATAAAACCATGGGGAGGATACCTATATGTTCTGCCGTCCTGCAATTTCTGTATTCCTCCACCTTCATTATCAAAAGTAACTGTATGGAAATCTATTCTTCTGTTTTTTGTATCTGTCATTACTAATCTTGTCGGCAATTCATCCTCAGTGACCTTAAAACATTTGCTACTCAAACTCTGTTTTATTATCGGTATTTGGTTAATATTAACAACAACATCAAGATCTTCATGCTCGCGAGTTTGCTTTTTAAACAAAGCATCAACAGCCCAGCCTCCATCTAACCACACTTCCACATCCGTTTTTTTTAATATAGTGATAATTTCATTTACACTCAGAGCAGTCATTATTCCGTTTTGCATAATAGTTCTATCTTACAAATTTTCATATCCAACGTATTTGGTAATTTGAAAATTAATTCTACTATGGAATTATCTCAACCATAAAATATTAAAGCATGGTTGCTTGTGGTAAAAGCCTCTTCATAACTTCTTCTTGATTTAAATCATCAATAACAACGACTTTATTCCTTGAGGTATGCCCTTTAATGATGTTGATATTACTTTTTGGTGTTCCCAGTAGTTTACTAAGATAAGCTATTAATTCTTTATTAGCTTTACCTTTTGCCGGTGGCGCTGCTACATTTATCCCCAGTATCTCATCTGTAAAATCTTTTATTCCATTTTTGCTGGCATTGGGATGCACACGCAGTGATAGTTTAGTTTCATTTTTTGAAATAGACATAACTTATCAGCCTAACTAGTCATAGTCCGTATTACAACTTACAGCAAAAGCAATGGTAACTAAAAGTGACAACGCACTCAGTACCATCCAAAACATCCAGGAAAGTTCAGCATACTCCGGTATTACTGCGGTTGCAGTCAGAATACCCATAATCGCACATAATCCACCAATGGTACCAAAAGTCCAAGCCAATATGGCCATAATCAAAATACCTCCTTCTTATCGGAAAAGTAATTTCAGCAGTTAATTGCTTCATTTTATCTTACAGTTCCTATATAATTCAATTAACATTAAATAATAATAGTAAGCATGGTAGATAATTTATTTTTTATCACGAGTAAGAATGCATTCTTTTGAGCTAGGACCAATCAGGCCACCAAGTGAGGCATACTCCTTACTTATCAGGGCAACCAGAAACTGTTCCTGGAACCGCTGTAAGTTCTGCCATACTTATAAAGGGAAGAAATTTCAGCTCAGGCCTGTTGAAGATATAAAAGAAGATATAAGAATAGCCAAGGCTATACATAACGAGATAAAGGAGCTTTCCTGGAAATCCGGTTATGATGGCAGAATTAGGGAGACAGCAACTATGATGCTGAATAATCCACCCAGTGAAGCTTACTATAATGTAGCCATGTGGCTGTATTATGGTGGTGAAAGCGCCTTCTTACAGGATGCTAATAGTCTAATCATGAAGACTAATGAGCTAACCGATACAATTAAATTTCTTAAAGAAAGTTTCCCCGATATAAAAAGAATAACCAGTTATGCCCGATCCAAGACAGCCGCTAAAAAGAGCCCGGATGAGCTAACCGAGTTATGCAGTTCAGGACTTACCCGACTTCATATTGGATTAGAATCAGGCTATGACCCTCTGCTAAACTATATGGATAAGGGAGTCACTGCTGCCGAACAAATAACCGGAGGCAGAAAGGTGGTAGAATCAGGCATATCACTTTGCGAATATGTTATTTTAGGCTTGGGCGGAGAAGATAAATGGCGAGAACACGCTATCCAAACCGCCATGGTACTGAATGAAATAGATCCGGCTTTTATCAGAGTTAGAACATTAACCGTTAACCACGGGATGTCCCTATACGATGAAATAGAAAATAATAATTTTGTTCGAGCGACAGATGATAAAATTGTAAAAGAAGAAAAACTATTTATTTCTCACCTTAATTGTCACTCAACGTATGTGAGCGATCATATTACCAATTTGCTGCAAGAAGTAGAAGGAATATTGCCCCAAGATAAGGAAAAAATGCTGGCTATTATAGATAAATTTCAAACATTACCTGCTGAAGAAAAGATTAATTTTAGAATTGGCAGAAGAACTGGTGTATATAATCAATTAGATGACCTTAATGATTCAGGGAAACGGCAAGTAGTTAAACAACTAAAGCATAGACTTGGCCTCAATGGTGAACAACCAGATGAGAAAAGGATTTCCCGCATAATGGAGAGATTTATATAGATTATGGCTAGCTTAGAACAAGAGATAGGCAATTTACTTCGACAGAAAAGATTAACTCTCGGTATAGTAGAATCAGCTACCGGAGGATTAATATCCCACCGGATGACAAATATACCCGGTATTTCTAATTGCTATAACGGGGCAATTACAGCCTACAGTAATGAGGTCAAGATCAAAGTAGTCGGAGTTAGCAAGGAAAGTATTAATAAATACGGTGCTGTTAGCTCCCAAGTAGCAGAAGAAATGGCAGAGGGCGGCAGAAAACTACTTGCCGCAGACATATGCTTATCTGATACCGGAATTGCCGGACCTAGCGGCGACACAACAGAAAAACCGGTAGGATTATTCTTTATTGGCCTATCATATCATACTTTAACCTATAGCCAGGAACATCATTTTACAAAAGATCGTGAACAAAACAAACAACTGGCTGCAGAAACAGCTTTAAACTGGCTGAGGACATATTTATTAGAACTATAAAAATTAAATTCGCCTCTGCAACTATTATAATTTTTGATTCCCAAATTATTAAGATCCATAATAGATAATATCTATAGAATAACAGTTTAAAAAGAATTACATAATCGGCTAATAATATTGAACCTATTGTTAACATTGGATATCACTGTTATACTCTGGACAATATATCAATAATGAGAAAGGACTTCAAATGAAAAGAGCAGACGGACGCAAATGGGATGAATTGCGCCCCATCAAAATAATTCCTAAATACTTAAATTTCGCCGAGGGTTCAGCGCTAATACAATTGGGAAATACTCGCGTACTATGTTCAGTCAGCATGGAAGAGAGGGTCCCGGGTTTTCTCAGAGGACAAGGCAGTGGCTGGATTACCGCTGAATATGCTATGTTGCCGCGGTCTACAGTTACCCGTACCCCCCGTGTTTCATCGACAGGCAGAGTCAATGGAAGAAACCAGGAAATCCAGCGTCTTATCGGACGCTCGCTTAGAGCAGTAACTGACCTTAATGCATTGGGAGAGAGAACTTTAATCATAGATTGTGATGTAATACAAGCAGATGGCGGCACCAGAACCGCTGCTATTACTGGTGCTTATGTAGCCCTGCACCAGGCACTGGAAAATCTGGCGAATATGGGCATAATATCATCCATACCTCTGAAAAATGCAGTAGCCGCTACTAGTGCTGGCATTGTCCACAACTATCAGCTATTAGATCTGTGTTATGATGAAGATTATAATGCTGATGTTGATTTTAACGTGGTGATGACCAGTACCGGTGAATTTATTGAGATTCAAGGGACAGCTGAAGTCAAACCGTTTAGTAAAGAAAATATTGATTCATTACTTACCCTTACCGAAAAAGGTATCAACCAGTTATTTCAGATTCAAAATGACGCTTTAGGCTCCTTAAGAATGTAATAGGTTTCCAAATGCCCTTTCTTCCGCTCTTCCGGATAATGCAATAAAATAATCTGATGTATAAAAAAGCTTTTATAGCTCTATTTATTGTTGTTTTTACGGCTGTACTGGGTATGGGCATTATATCCCCGCTTATGCCTATCTACGCAGAAAGTATGGGAGCTACCGGGTTGTGGTTAGGCATAATGTATTCGGCATTCGCTTTATCACGAACGATATTTATGCCGTTCATGGGTAGACTCTCTGAAAACAGAGGACGAAAAGTATTTATTGCCTTAGGCCTGCTTGCCTATACCATCGTATCCTTCTCTTATGTATTAGCCTCTAACATGTATGCATTATCATCTGTACGCTTTCTCCATGGCATAGCTTCTGCTATGGTCATACCAATAGCTCAAGCTTATATTGGTGATCTTATCCCAAAAGGCAGAGAAGGTACCTATATGAATCTTTTCTCTATGTCAATGTTTCTGGGCAGAGGAGCTGGCCCATTTCTGGGAGGACTTCTGGCTGATATTTTTTTATGAATGTCGGCTTTTATGCCATGGCCGAATTCTCCGCTCTGTCTTTCATACTGCTAATTCTTTTTGTTCCTAACGTTACCTCAAACAGCACACGACAAAAAAGATCTGCTAGAGCTCCATTTCGTACAATAATACAAGACAATAATGTCAAAGCAATAAGTATATCCTTGGCCAGCCGAGCTTTCTACAGGCAAGGCATTAACGCATTCTTACCTATATTAGCCGTTTCCACCATTGGAATGAGTTTGGGAAACATCGGCTTAGTGCTGTCTATTTTTATGCTAAGCGGTGCTTTTGCTCAAGGATTATTTGGGCCACTTACAGACCGCTTTAATAAAAAGAAACTAATAATAATCGGAGGCATCACAGCTCCTATATTTATTCTTTTTCTCCCTTATATGACTACTAGCGGAACAATGCTTGCCATGTTAATTCCGGCGGCTTTATTAGCTGCCTTTGCCAGGGCATCGGTAATGGCACTAAATGTAGAACTAGGTACTAAATATAGTGCCATGGGATCAGTAATGGGGGTTTCTCGCAGTTTTATGATCTTGGGAATGGTAATTGGTCCTATGGTCTTCGGTTATATCATGGACCATTTTAATATTAACTCAGTATTTCAGGTCGGAGCTTCTGTAGGAATCTTAGCTAATGTTTTTGTTATCTATTATCTTTATAAAAAATAAGTATTATTTTAAATTTATCTAACAAACCTAAGGTCTGACTTGCCCGCTACCAAAGATAATCCATTTATAGCTGGTTAGTTCTTTCACTCCCAACGGCCCACGGGCATGCATTTTCTGGGTACTGATACCCACCTCCGCTCCCAACCCGAACTGGCTGCCATCGGTAAAACGAGTGCTGGCGTTTACATATACACAGGCAGCGTCTACCTCATTCAGGAAACGCATTGCTGACGGATAATCTTCGGTAATAATAGCTTCTGAATGACCGGAACCATAACGTTCTATATGGTCCAATACTTCATCCAAAGAATCCACCACCTTAATTGCCGCTATCAGTGCCAGATATTCTTTACCCCAATCTTCATCTATTGCCGGCACCAGTTTTAATGCAGAATTTGAATCAAGTATGGATAATGACCGCTCATCACAATGCATCTCTACGCCAGCTTTAGCCAATTCGGCCGCTACCAGAGGTAAATACTGCTGAGCAATACCGGCATGAACCAATAATGTATTCATAGCATTGCATACCGTCGGTCTCTGCACTTTGGCGTTAAAAGCAATATCCACTGCTTTAACTAAATCAGCGCTTTTATCAATATAGGTATGACAAACACCAATACCGCCGCTAACCACCGGCATAGTAGCATTCTCGGTAACTAGTTTTATCAGGCCAGCGCCCCCGCGG
>JAQTVP010000075.1 GCA_028707015.1 Dehalococcoidales bacterium
TTCCTGCTTACCTCCGGTTTACATTCACCTGCCTACTGGGAAAAGTTTCGTGTTATTGAATCCCCAGCCTACACTAGTCAGCTTTGCCAGATGATTGCTGAACACTTCCGCAACGAAAATATTCAGATAGTAGCCGGACCAACTACCGGTGGTATCATACTGGCTTATGAAACTGCCCGTCAGTTAGGAGTGCGCAGTATATTCGCCGAAAGAATAAGCCCGACAGAAAGAACTTTCAAGCGTGGCTTTAAGATAAATAATGGTGAGAGAGTACTCATTGTTGACGATATACTTACTACTGGAGGCTCTCTAAAACAGGTGATAACCACCGTAAATAAACAAGGTGGTAACATAGTTGGCATTGGGGTATTAGTTAACCGCTCTGAGCAAGAACCTGATTTTGGTTTCCCTCTCTTCAGTTGTCTCCGTTCCGTTACAACCACCTACAAGCCGGAGAATTGTCCATTGTGTGCTAAAAATATTCCTCTGGTCAAACCGGGCAGCAGTTAAGTCAGGTTCTGCCAAATTCCTTCTTTAACTGTACTGAGGTCAGCTGAACCATTATTGGTCTACCATGCGGACAGGTATGTGGAATAACAGCTTGCTCCAGCTGACCGATAAGTTCGCGCATTTCATCATTAGTTAGTGTTTGCCCAGTCCTAACCGCGCTATGGCAAGCAATAGATATTGCTAATTTTTCCCGCCAATCTTTCTTGTCTCCATCAACCAGGCAATCCACTAGCTCGCCAACCATTTCAATCCAGTTTTTTTGATGAAGCACAAACGGCACAGCTCGAACCAGATAAGTTCTATCCCCAAAAGGATCCATGAAAAAACCGAACTCAATCAAGTTTTTATATTGGGTTTTTAGTATTTCATCTTGTTCTGGGTTAACCTCAAATGTTACTGGTTTAAGTAACCCTTGAGTCTCTATTTCCTTAGCTAACCTCTGTTTTTCAATCTTTTCGAAAAGGATACGCTCATGAGCAGCATGCTGGTCAATCAAATACAAACCATCAGGTCCTTCGGCCACAATATAACTTCGCAAGAGCTGACCCAATATTCTCAGTACAGGAGGAAATGCTGCCAACATCTGATGTTTTTCTGGCGAAATTACCGGTTTATTACCACTCAAAGGCATTTTCCATAATGCCTGTCTCATTTCTGAAATACCTTGGTAAGCATTAGTTATTTCCTCAATTTTAGGCACTGCCGCCTTTCCAATCAAGGCTCGGCGAACTGCTTTCTGAACGGCACCAAAAACAACACGCTCATTCTGGAATTTTACTTCAGTTTTTGTAGGATGAATATTAATATCCAGTTCTTTAGGAGACAGCGAAATATCAATAATAGCCACCGGGTGTTTCCCCTTCATCAGTAATCCGTGATAAGCTTCCTCTACTGCCCAAGCTAATAATCGACTGTTTATCCAGCGTCGATTAACAAAGAAACTAATATAGCCCCGATTTGATCGGCTAATTACTGGTGAACTCACTCTACCATTTATTGATAAGAACGTTTCGTCCAAACCACTATCCCACTCAACCTCATTATTACTAATATCCAGCATATTTTGCGCTATTTCCACTCCATAAATTTGAGTTACACTGTCTATTAGCTGACCGCTACCTGATGTTCTTAAAACCACTTTACCCTCAATAGATAAGATGAACCTAACTTCAGAAAAAGCAAGGGCATACCGGGTTACCACATTAGCTATATGACTATTTTCTGTAGTTAATGATTTGAGAAATTTTAATCTTGCTGGCACCTTACGAAAGAGATTGCGAATTATAACCGTAGTTCCCGGAGAACGTCCCTGGTTTTTACGATTCGCGACAATACCATCGCACAAGCTAAGATAACTTCCGACTGATTCACTAACACTACAAGTAGTGATATCAATATCAGCCACAGCGGCTATGCTAGGTAATGCTTCACCACGAAAACCCAGACTAGTAATAGATTCCAAGTCTGCCAATTCCCCTATTTTACTGGTAGCATGCCGGCTAAAAGCAAGCTCTAATTCTCCGGATAGTATCCCGTCACCATTATCCATCACTTTTATCAGATTTACCCCACCACCCATTACCTCAACAATTATCTCACTTGAACCGGCATCCAGTGAATTTTCTATTAATTCTTTCACCACTGATGACGGCCTTTCAATCACTTCACCAGCTGCAATCTGGGATATTACTCTGGGATTTAATAGTTTAATCGACATATTAAAACTACTCAAATATGTTTTATATTTATTACGTCAATCATTGTTAACCACTGGTTCTACTTTCTCTAGTTTGGCAAAACTGAGTAACAGCTTTTTTATTCCTGTTCCCTTAAAAGCAACCACTACTTCTTCATCATCTCCTGCCGACTGGCAGCTCACAATCGTACCATCACCAAACTGTGTATGATGAACATGATCCCCAGCCGTTAACTCAAGCAACATGGTTTTCGACATCTGTGGTTCATCCCATCTACGCAAATTAGATGTAATTTGATTATCTTCCCCTCTCCACAAACCATTACCAGTAACCAGATGCCGCGGGATATCTCCCAGGAAACGTGATGGTTTGTTTAACACACTACTTCCCATACGGTTACGACGAAAAGCATGAATCAGATAAACTCTCTGTTTGGCTCTGGTAATACCAACATAACAGAGCCTTCTCTCTTCTTCCATTTGCGACTGGTCATCCAGTGACCTATAATGCGGTAAGATACCCTCTTCCACCCCCACAATGAATACCACAGGGAATTCCAGTCCTTTAGCCTGATGCAGCGTAATCAGAGTTACTCCTCCACCATTTTCATCAAGTCCATCAATATTAGACACCAGTGCTATTTCCTCAAGAAAGGCAGCCAAGCCATCTGGCGGCACCAAATCCTGAAACTGCTGAGCAACAGTACGTAATTCAAGAATATTTTCCCATCGTTCCTCTCCATTGTCCTGCTTCAGCACATAATCATGGTAACCAGTATCTTCTATCAACAAGTCTAATAAACTAACTACGTCCAGTTCTCGGCTACGAGTGACGAAACCATTAAACATCTGTAAAAAACTGGTAAGCACCTTAATAATACGAGGAGCAAATGGAGGCTTATTATCTACTTTATCTTCATACAAAAGCCGTAAGGATTCATACTGTGACACGCCCATTAGTTTTGCCCAGTCATTCAGCTGAATTAAACTGCGTTGTCCAATTCCACGACCCGGAACATTTATTACTCTCAGCAGGCTGACATTATCATAAGGATTCTGGATAAGCCGAAGGTAAGCAATAATATCTTTTACTTCCCGCCGTTCGTAAAAACGCATACTGGCCACCAGTTTGTAAGGTACGCCATAACGCAAGAATGCTTCTTCAAGAACTCTTGACTGTACATTAGTGCGGTACATCACCGCACAATCAGCCAGAGAAAGGTGATCCTGTTCCACCAAACGCTCAATCTCATTTAAAACAAACTGAGCTTCTTCCTGTTCATTATAAGTTTCGACCACTGTAGTCAGCTCACCTGCTTCGTTATCTGTCCATAACTCTCTGTGCTTACGCTGCTGATTAGCTGAAATTAAAGAGGATGCTGTGTCAAGAATCATCTTTGTCGAGCGATAATTCTGTTCCAGCACTACCACTTTAGCATCAGGATAATCCTTTTCAAAATTAAGAATGTTACGCAGGTCAGCTGATCGCCACGAATAGATTGACTGGTCCGGATCACCGACAACACATATATTACGAAATTTCCCGGCTAGTAATTTAACTAATTCATATTGAACTAAATTAGTATCCTGAAACTCATCAACCAGAATATGCTGATATCTAGACTGGTATCTGGATAACATCTCAGGGTTTGTCTTGAATAATTGCACCGTTTTCATAAGCAAATCATCAAAATCCAGAGCATTATTTCCCTTAAGTAATTGCTGATAACGTTCGTAAACTCTGCCAACCACTTCTTCAAAATAGCTACCGCTATGCTGACTATATTCCTGTGGGGTAAGCATAGCATTTTTAGCAGCACTTATAGCCGAAGCAATTGCCCTGGGAGCATATTGTTTCGGGTCAAGCCCTATTTGCTTAATCGCATTTTTTATTAAGCCTATCTGATCATTATCGTCATAGATAACAAAATTAGAATCTACACTTATAGCTTTCCCATCACGGCGCATAATACGGGCACAGATAGCATGAAATGTGCCCATCGTTAAATCTACCATCGAACCGCTGACTAATCCCAGCAGCCTTTCCTTCATCTCTCTGGCTGCCTTATTGGTAAATGTAACCGCCATAATACGGTACGGGCTAACTCCGCAGACTTTAATAAGGTAACCAATGCGCTGGATAATAACTCTGGTCTTACCACTGCCCGGCCCAGCCAAAATCAGTAGTGGCCCACTAATCACCTCAACAGCTTCCTTTTGTGCTAGATTGAGTCCAGCTAATATATCAATCATCTACTTCTTATTATACCATCAGTACAGAGTTGTTCAAAGTGACATTTATCATGAAATTAAAGGCAATAATCTTTTGACCTGCAGAATGATATCTGCTACAATAGTATATGTAAGTATGTACATATGCTGTTATACTTCGGGAAATAGCTATGCAAGACCTGATTAAGACAATGAAAGCTCTCTCTGATGAGACAAGACTCAGAATAATAAGAGTTCTCCTGGAAAGAGAATGCTGCGTTTGCGAAATTATGCAAGCTCTTGATATATCCCAGTCCCGAGCTTCACGCAACCTAAGAATCCTAAAGGAGGCCGGTTTTTTACACGCACAACGTGATGGGGTGTGGATTGTTTATTCTATCGGCCAGCAATCAACCAATCAATTCGCTTCTTCTCTTGCTAAATTAATAAAAGAAGCCATTATCAGCAACGATCTTTTAGAACAGGATATGGATAGATTAAACAATGCCGCACGAGTTGGGCCAAAGGCATTACAAAGATAAATAATTTGCACACAATTATCTATATGCAGAATAAATGCAATTAGGCGTGCGAACAAGTAGTGAGGAGTCAATAATATGGACATATTAACCTCTATCTGGCAAGGTGGACTTGATGCACTTTTAGAGTACTTATCAGCACATGTTCTCACTTGTCTGGTTCCAGCTTTTTTTATTGCCGGAGCCATTGCTTTATTCATTTCTCAAAGCGCTGTACTAAAGTATTTCGGTCCTCAAGCAAAGAGAATAATGTCCTATGGGATAGCTTCAGTTTCAGGAACAATTCTAGCAGTTTGCTCCTGTACGGTATTGCCTCTTTTTGGCGGGATTTATAAGAGGGGCGCCGGAATAGGTCCTGCTGTGGCCTTCCTTTATTCCGGACCAGCTATTAATGTTCTCGCCATTACCTATTCAGCCAAAATTCTAGGCTATGATCTGGGATTAGCCCGTGTAATAGGTGCAATCATGTTTTCGGTAGGTATCGGACTGATTATGGCTTTTATCTACCGCAAAGAAGAATCACAAAAGAAAGATGTGGCTTTTGCTATTCTGACCGACCCGGATAGCAAAAGCTTATGGCAACAGCTAATCTTTTTCAGCGTTCTGGTAGGCATACTGGTTTTCGCTGCTTCAAAAAACTGGATTGCTACCGGCATTTTAATGGTTGTTTTGCTGGTAGTGCTTTGGCGCTGGTTTAGCAAAAGCGAACTTGCCCAATGGATGAAGGAAACTCTACATTTTGCGCGCCTCATCGTACCATGGCTACTGGTAGGTGTATTTGCCGCCGGCATTATTAAAGGAGTTATTCCAGAATCAGTAGTTACAAGTTATGTGGGTGGTAACAGCATCTTGTCTAACTTTATTGCCTCATTCACGGGAGCATTAATGTATTTCTCCACTCTCACGGAAGTTCCAATTATCAAGGCATTTATGGACCTTGGTATGGGTAAAGGGCCGGCATTAGCATTACTTTTGGCAGGACCAGCACTTTCACTACCAAATATGCTGGTTATTCGAAGTATTATGGGAACACGAAAAACTTTGACTTATGTTTCCCTGGTAATAATAATGGCTACCATTACCGGATATATATTCGGAATCATAGTTTAAGTATAAGTAGTATAATATAAGAAAAGGAGAGAAAAATGGAAATCAAGATTCTTGGACCTGGCTGTATCAGATGTAATCAAGTAGAAAAGACAACTAAGGAAGTAATACAAGAACTTGGGATAAAAGTTGACCTGTTGCATGTGAGGGATATCAATAAAATAATGGAATACCCGATACTGCATACTCCGGGTTTAGTAATCAATGAGGAGCTAGTTTGTTCTGGGCGTGTACCAAATAAAGCAGAAATCACCCAGTTCATTACCACAGCTCTCGATAAAGAAGCATCATAATTACTATTTTATCTCCTTTATCCCTTGGTTAGATAGTATTTACCGATATGTATGTAGGTTCTCATAAAGACACTACAGAATTAGTAGTGTTGCTTATTATCGGTTTCTAATCGGATATAAATAAAATTACAATCAAAATAGTAAAAAAATAAATAAACGTAATCAATACTTCTGAGGAAGTGAATAAGATGATACATGTAAAGGTATTCGGATCTACTCCACCTTGTGCTAAATGTAAAGAAGTGGAAAAAAGAGCTAATAACATATCTGCCAAATATCCCGGTAAGATTGAAGTTACCAAATTCAATGCTTTATCTGAAGAAGGAGACAAGTATGGAATCATGCTAACACCTACAGTTGTTATAAACGATTCCGTAGTATCAGTTGGTAAAGTTATGTCTGAAGGTGATTTAGAAAAATCGATTTTAAAAATAATGGAGGTAAATTCGTGACCGTAAAAATGGAAGTCTTTAGCGGAGATCCGCCTTGCCCGGGTTGCGTCGCAATTCTGGCTCTGGCTGATGAGTTCGCCGCAATGCACAAAGGTAAACTCGAAGTAACTAAATTTATCGGTGAAGAAGCACTGGCTAAATTTGAAGAATATAAGCTTGGCTGTGTTCCCGCCATAGTTATTAATGAAAAAATACGAATAGAAGGCATGTGCCCCAGTCGCACCACTTTAGCCAATGCATTAAGAGAAGGTGGATTATGAAGAGAGTAAAAATAGACGCATTTTTATCGATACCTGCCTGCTCTGGTGGAGTAAGCCTATCGAGATTATTAAATGAAATCGAAGAAGAGTATGGGGAAAAGGTAGAAATAATATTCCATAAGGGACGTAATGAAGTATTTGAGCAGCTTAACCTGACTACAGCCCCAGCATTAGTTATTGGAGATTTGGTCAGAATCATGGGAGTATGTCCCAGTAAAGAATCATTAGTCTCTGCCCTTAAAGAAGCCGGTATGGAATAAAATATATTCCATTTATTCTTTTTTAAGAGATTGCACTAATTTTAGTTAATATGTTATATTACGAAGGAAGAAA
>JAQTVP010000076.1 GCA_028707015.1 Dehalococcoidales bacterium
CCTAATACCAGGCCACTCAATAACAGCAGGATTCCCCGCTTCTTATTAGGCAAAGAAGCAAGTACAACAGAGCCAACAATAGCACCAATACCGGAAACACCTATCAGTATCCCCATTCCGCTAGCCGCTACTTTTAGAATATCATCGGCAAAGATAGGTAATAACAGCATATAAGGCATGGAGAGAATAACAACCATGAGTGTGTATAGTAAAATTAGAATAATGTTTTTTTCCTTCTTTACATACTGCAATCCCTCTTTTATTTCAATCAGGGTATTACGCCTACTAATTTTTCTTTTTCCGGTATTAGGCATAAACAAAAGGAAAACTACCGCTACAAGGAACATACAGGTCATAATGTAATAAACCGCCTGGAAATCCCACGCATCAATAGTGAAGCCGGCAATTGCTGGTGCAAAGATTCGAAGAACATTCATGCCCATAGTATTCAAGGACACTGCATTCATAAGTTCTTCATCACTAACGATTTCCGGAATAATGGCCTGCCGCGAAGGCATCATAAGCCCCATAATAGTACCCTGTAACGCAGAAGCTACCATTAGAATCCACCATGAACCTTCGTTTTCAGCACTTAAATAGCCTAATGATAAAGAAAGCCCCACTGTCAAGGCAATGATGGCCGAACCGATCTGTCCAAACAACATTACTTTCTTCTTTTGCACCCGGTCAGCAAGACTTCCGCCAAATACAGATAAAAATAGCATTGGCAAGGCATTGGCTAAAGCTACCCCGCCTAGGATAGCTGCTGAGCCAGTCAGACGATAAACAAGTAAAGAACGAGCCATCAGCTGCATGTTCATGGCGCCCATCTGCCCCATCATGGCACCATAATAGAGACGATAAACTGGGTTTTTGAAAGAGGTGAATGTCCTTTTATAAAAGGGCAAACTATCCCTGCTTTTACCTGGGTCTTGATAATTACCCGGAACTTTACTCAATAAATATCCCCTGTTTTTTAATTCTTAATACCAATAAATATAAGAAATGTTTATTCCTGACTGTGGAAAGACCACATCGCCAAAAGAGTCATTATTAATCCAAACAGAGCTATTACAATAATATTATCCCAAAGTGACATAGTATGTCCAAACACACTTATATTAAAAGGAGAATCTGCTGATCCTCCTAAAATCACCTGACGAATCGGGGCAATACCATATGTGGCTGGATTAATCTTCACCAGGACATTCATCCACCCCGGTAAACCATCTACCGGGAAAAACACCCCAGATAGAAACAACATGGGGAACATTAACATCTGCATCACTACCTGAAATGCCTGCATAGATTTAATTCGTGTCGCCAGCAGGATACCCAAAGAACCCATTGCAGCAGCCAGCAGAAACATTAGCGGTATAATTCCCAGCACTGTTGATACGGATAGAGAAACTCCAACCAGAGGTGCCAATAAAAGTATGATTATCCCTGTAGGCAATGCTACCGTTGCCGAACCAAATGTTTTCCCCACAGCTACCGAAGTGCGGCTAATAGGTGCTACCAGTACCTCTTTTAAAAAGCCAAACTCTCTATCCCAGACTAAAGATACTCCCGCCATAAACGAGCTCATAAGCACTGTCATTCCGATAATACCAGGAAACATAAATTGAATAAAATCTACTCCGTCACTCAGAAAACCCATTCTGCTGCTTAGTCCACTACCGAAGATAAATAGGAAAAACAAAGGAAATGCTATTGCCCCAAACATACGCATTCTGTCACGCCAAAACCGTAGTATATCACGGTACCAAATTGTGTACGCCGCACGCAGATGATTAATTTTGACCTCTCCCTAATGGTGCATACGACGGCTACGCCCATGAACCATCGCCCTAATTCCATCTTTAGTTCCCTCTTCCCGTATTTCTCTACCGGTAATCTTGAGAAATACATCGTCTAAACTGGGGCGCCGCAAACTCACACTTAATATCTTGGTAGTAAATTCTTTTATGAAGCCAGGGAGAAACTCTTCTCCATTGACTACGTTAAAAATAAGACCATTATTGGTATCATTTCTAGCCTCAATTGCATAGCGCGATTTAATCTCTTCAATAGCTTTACTATCATCTTCTGTTTTTATAGATATAATATCTTTGCCGACCATATTCTTAAGATTTATCGGGTTATCCATGGCAACGAGTTTTCCACTGTCAATAATTGCAATACGATCCGCTTTTTCAGCTTCATCCATATAGTGAGTGGTTAAGAATATGGTAGTTCCCTCTGATTTACCCAATTCTATGATATATTCCCATATACGATTGCGCGTTTGTGGATCCAAACCAAGAGTCGGCTCATCAAGAAACAATACTTTAGGATGATGCAATAATCCTCTGGCTAATTCCAAACGACGCTTCATTCCTCCAGAATAAGTGCTAACCTCGCTATTTCGCTTATCCCAGAGCTCAACCATATTCAGCATATCCTCAATCCTTTTGTCACGAACTGAGGAGGGTACATTATAAACCATGGCATGGAAACGCAGGTTTTGTAGGCCGGTGAGCCGTTCATCAAGACTTGAGTCCTGAAAGACAAGACCAATTGATTGACGCACTTTACTCTGCTGGCGCACTACATCATAGCCATTAATGATAGCGCGTCCTGAAGTTGGTTTAGTAAGTGTACACAAAACACTGATAGTAGTAGTTTTACCAGCCCCATTTGGACCCAAGAAACCAAATATTTCTCCCGACGCCACATTAAAGCTAATCCCATCAACCGCATGCAGTTCACCAAAATCCTTTGCCAGGTTTTCTACTTTTATCGCGTAATTATGCATAAATTATCCCCAAAGACAGTATCAATTAAAGTAATTATAAATGGCGACTTAAATAGGCTTTGAATATTCGCAAGATATAATTAAGAAGCACACTAAAAAATGATAAATATTTCAACAACACTAGAGTAAAGATTAACTGAATACTAAACTAATGTCAATTTTTTCCAATATCAGTATAACCGGTAAATTTGATAAGCTCTATATTTACAAATTATTCAGGATATCAAATATTAAATCTGAATTTCATGAATTATTAAAGCCTGCTAACGCCCAATCCACTCTATTTTATAGCGCAACTTTCCTAATGGCACTTTTATTTCCACAACTTCCTCCTGACTCCGACCCACAATTGCTTTACCAATAGGTGAAATATTTGAAATCTTACCTTTGGTCAAATCCACTTCTCTAGTATTTACCACGGTATAACGCAATTCCGCATCGGAAATTAAATCACGCAGGATAACACTGTCACCAACGTTCACTTTAAGTATAGCCTCTTGTTTCCCGTTAATAATCGTTGCTGATTTCAATGTTTCCTCTACTTCTTTAATCTGCCCATCCAAATAACTTTTTTGTTCCCTGGCTGCATCTAGCGGCGCATTTTCACGGAAGTCTTTATCCGCCGCTGCTTTTCGTATTTCATCAATAGCCTCAACACGCTTGTTCTTTAAAGTAACCAGTTCCGCCTTCAATGCATCATAACCCTCATGTGTTAAAGTAATAGTTTCAGATGCACTCTGTTTGGAAGAAGTTTTCAACCTGTTTTTCCCCTTCTTAGCCTTAAGATGAGTAGACAGGTTACTCTTAGTCCATTCTTCCTTACTGGCAAATACCAGAAATTTATGGATTAACTTCAGTTTTTTGGCGAAGTCACTATCCGATCGTGATAATTGCTCGGCATAACTAGCCACCTCCGGAGCGGTAAGTTCCTCAAAGTTCCGTTCCCAACCATACCAACGAATAAACCTGTATATCTCCTGCTGGCCAATCTCTTTATTCTTAAGTGATAAACTAGCCATAAACAGAGTAGCTCCTTCACTCAAGTTTGGTTTTTGATTACCATTATTCTCCATCAATAAACACCATACCAATATTTTTTAATCATTTTATACACCACTTTCTCAATATCGCTTAATCCCTTCGAATACGAAACGGTATCTTCATTGCCTTAATAGCTCCTGATAACATTTTATAGCCGAGTAACTTTAATATTATCTCGCCATGCCAATCAAAAGGTAAATCATTATCTTTAAATAAGACTTCTTCAAGATCTCTTGATTTTATTATGTTAAATATCCGGTCAATTTGCTTGTCACTTAGACGCTCATAAAATTTTCGGGCATAATAGCATATTTTCAGTTCACGCCCGATCAGTTTTTTCCATTCCCGCTCATAACCAGACAAACTCTTCGCCGACAGATCACCAGATTCCAGAGCCCGATGCAAATTACTTGCTGCTATATCAGCACATAGTAAACCAAAGTAGACACCACCCCCGGTAGTTGGTTTCACTTGACCCGCTGAATCTCCAACCACTACTAATCTCTGCCCATAGGTCCTAGATAGTGGACTTAATGGAATTGCACGATAACATGGTTTGATTTTATCAGAAGCTATTTTACCCTCCTCTAATAAAGACGCCAATAATTTTCTCATATAAAAACTCGTACTGCTATGCAATGCCAGACCCACCAAAGCAGTAGCTGGTGAGATTGGTACCAGCCAAGCAAAAAAGCCAGGAGCTCTCTCCTGGCTAAAATAGACTTCTGTCTCATCAATTCCAACCGTTTCTACGGTTGCTTGAGCCCCCATGATAAAATCATTAATCTTCCCTAATCCTAACCCGCTAATCAATCTAGCACCAAAGCCAGCGGCAACAACCACTACCCTCGCCTCAACGATCAGTTCCTCTTCCTGTCGATTTATTTTAACTTTAACTCCATTATTCTCAATTTTCATATCACTAACCGGACTGTTCAGTACATACTTGGCTCCCTCATTCTGAGCCCTTTCAGCTAACATTTTATCCAAAGCTCCCCGATCTACAATACAAGCCTGAGTATTTTGCCGTGAAAACCTGATTAAGTTACCTGTTGACGAAAATAACTTGATATTACTTACCTGATTTAATATAACCGAATTATCAATAGCAAAGGAATCAACACATTCTTTACTGATAATTCCGGTACAACAAACCGGTTCTCCCAGCTTTTCCTTTTTATCCAGCACTATCACGTCATGCCCCATTCCCGCCAGTTTGTAAGCCGCATAACTGCCTGCCGGACCCCCTCCTACAACCACAGCATCATACAATCTCGATACCTCCGAAATAGAGAAATGATATAATATCGCCTTATTATATCGTGTATTGACAAATGATACTATATCAGCTGATACCTGATATAGTATTACTTACGGAGAAAACTCCAAAATAGGGATTACCCCAATATATCCTTATTTTTATATCTTATTATTACGGTTTCGTCTTGCCAGGAAGAATAATAGTGAACCCATTATCACTAATGCAACTACCACACCACTGACTACAGGCCAGCCAAATCTATTAACTGGTGATGGTATTTGATTTTGTTTTAGTTCGGATTCAGATATAGCCCCATTTTTTACTATGAACGACCCTGATAAGCCATTTATATCTACCAAGTAAACACCGGCAGTATCTTCAGATATCCCAAATGTTACTTTGTATCTAGCGCCAGCAGTCAAAGTTACTTCTTGAATTTCCAGTACTATACCATTAACCTTAAGAGCTATTTGGCACGTATCTTCAAGGTTTCCCATATTGGTAACCAGAGCACTAACAACTATAGTTTGATCAATATCTGTATCTGTTTCATCTGGAGATATTTGCAGTTCAGACATATGAAATACAACAGATGAAATTTCTGAATCAACTTTATTTGATGACGTTGTCACACCTATAATGGCAAAAGTAGTAAAGTGGGTAATAGAAGAGGTAATAGTATTATTCTCAGTATCAACAATACAAGCCAGCTCTACCCACCTAGCATTAACCTCATCATACCAGGCTAGCACTAAATCCTCTTCAGCCAACCCATCAGGAATATCACTCGGATTATAACCACGGGCTAATGTTATCGATGGGTTAAAATTAGCACCATCAGGACCAAAGTTATAGGCCAAACCAATAATCTTGATATTTTTCGGCGATGGCGGAGGATCAGCGTTAATTACCGTATCCAAACTAGTCAGCGGATTATCATCTTTATCCAGCGCAATAGTACCCTTATTAATCGTCAGGGTAAGCATCTTATCTGCAGAAATAGCTTCTATTTTCTCTAATATTTCACCATTAGAGCTGACCAATGAGTTTACTTCTGTACCAAACAGATTAGTCTTTATTTCCTGAATAGTTGAAATGGAAGTCAATTCACTCTTATCAATTACCCCACTGTTATCGGCTCCTCCGCCTGCGGCAATATATGTCACTGTACCCATCGCCTGAGTGGTTGGTAACCATTTCGTAACAGAAATCCACCCTAACAAAATATAAGCCTTTGCTTCAATAACTTCCCCGGCTATATTATAGGTACCAGATTGACTACCCGCAGGAAATTGCAGTGATACTACCACACTTGTTGAAGAAGTCTCTCCCTGTTTACTCGGAAAGGAAACTATTGTTACCGTATAGCTTGTATTTAGTGTTACCTTAGCGTTACTTATCTGGTGGGCAGCGGTGATACTACCAGTAATACGGGCTTCGCTTATTGTAATTGGCAGGTTTTGGGTACATGTAGCAGCACCACGAATGGTAGCAGTAATAACATCACCTTCATTAACCTCAGTTTTACTAAACTCTGTTGGCTCATAACTGATATCAAAATCTCCTGCTACGTTTACCGTATCTAATGCTGCTATCGAAGAAGTACCCCCAAATACTAAACACAGGACCAGAACTAGAGCAATGAATAACCACAATCGCATCTTCACCTGCAATAATCTCCTTTTTATCCTTACTCTATATATACATTTAAGGAAAATAATCAGTTTATTAATTATAAAAATACAGAGTTATTTATTTCCCTTTATTTAAAAAAGGGGGAGCCAAAGCTCCCCCTTTTTTACCCACTTATCATAGTACCTAAACTCTCTGGCGTCGCATAATTATCCAGCCTACTCCAACTACAACAGCAGCACCAACCAAACCAACAATTATCCACAGCCACCAGTTAACTACCTCGGTATCAGCTGCCGGTATTTCTATTTCTTCCTGAACCGTAAAAGACCCACTAAGACCGCTAACATTTACCGAATACGTACCCAGCTCATTTTTATCTATAGTAAATGTTACCTTCTGACTGGCACCACTATCTATGTTCACATCTTTAGTCTCCACCACTACATTATCTATTTCAAGAGTTACCTCATAACTACCACTAAGATCCCCGGTATTAGCAACCAAAACGCTAATAGTTACATTCTCACCAACATTAACCTCAGCAGGAGTTATCGACAGATTACTGATAGTAAAAGCGGCAGGAACC
>JAQTVP010000077.1 GCA_028707015.1 Dehalococcoidales bacterium
AGATAGACAGTGCGTGCTTGAGGGAAACGATAAATGCGCTCAGCAATAGAATCAAAACCAACATCTTTTTGTGGAATGAGTTTAATTCCAATCAGAGCCCATACCTGCTCGTCTTCTACTTTATCCCAGTTAATTACAGTTTTATATTTTAGAATTACTCGGTCTTTTTCGGCTTGTTTAATGCTTTTAGCAACTTTATCTTTATCGATACCGGTCATTGCAGCTATTTTCTGTGGGGTAAGATGAGCATCGTCTTCTAATATTTTAAGTATTTCTTTATCCATAGCCTTAACTCCTTATAAGCTTGGTTGGTGGATATATATCTTACGATTATAGCAGAGTTTGAATCTTATCTTCTACTTTTATGGTATAGCAGAAAATGATACTTTTACGGGAGCGTTTAATTTATTTATAGAAAAGAACTGCCTGTTATCATTATTAGCATTATAATATTTACTGAATGAGAATATTATAATGCTGGTTTTTGTTTATGCCAGTTTGTAATCTGTTGGAAGGCATGGGCAGTTTTTAATATAGTTTCTTCGGCAAAAGGTTTAGCGATAATCTGCATGCCGATAGGTAAATCATCAGTAAAACCAGCGGGGATAGAGATAGCCGGTAAACCAGCGATATTTATTGGCAGTGTGCAGACATCAGATAAGTACATTTGTATGGGGTCGTTTGTTTTTTCACCTATCTTAAATGGGATAGAGGGAGAAGTAGGTGTTATCAAAACATCATATTTTTCAAAAGCCTGGTCAAATTCTTGTCTGATCAGGGTTCTTACTTTTTGTGCTTTAAGGTAATAGGCATCATAATAACCGGCAGATAAGGCATAAGTACCCAGCATAATACGTCTTTTTACTTCATCGCCAAAACCATACTGGCGGGTTTTTTCCATGGCTTGCCACATATTACCAGTATCTTGATATGAGAAACCGTATTTAACTCCGTCATAGCGTGCCAGATTAGCTGAAGCTTCCGAAGGGGCAATAATATAATATACCGCTAGGGCATAAAGAGTATGGGGTAAAGATACTTCCCAATCAACATATGCTCCTAAATCCTCGAGTTTTTTAATCGCAGTTCGGATTGCTGTTTCTACTTCAGGCTGTATTCCTGTTACAAAATATTCCTTGGGAACACCAACTTTAAGTCCTTTTAGATCAGTATTAAGGCATTGATTGTAATCAGGTTTGGCGTATGGAACTGATGTGGAATCTTTATCATCAAAGTTAGCAATAGCATTTAATACTAGAGCACAGTCGTTAGCGTCTTGAGTTAGTGGTCCTATTTGATCAAGGGAGCTGGCAAAAGCGACTAGTCCGTATCTGCTAACGCTACCATAAGTAGGTTTTAGTCCGGTTACACTACAAAAACCGGCGGGTTGACGAATGCTGCCTCCGGTATCTGATCCTAATGCATAGATAGCTTCCCCAACAGCTACTGCCGCCGCTGAACCACCGCTGCTGCCGCCGGGGACGCGGTTTAGGTCCCAAGGGTTATGAGTGGTGAACATCGCTGAATTTTCAGTAGATGATCCCATAGCAAATTCATCCATATTAGCTTTACCCATAAATACGGCACCACAGGTATTTAATATATCAATTACCGTAGCATTATAGGGAGGAACGAAATTTCCCAGCATTTTTGAGGCACAGGTAGTTAAAATACCTTTGGTACAAATATTATCTTTGATTATGGCTGGTATGCCGGTTAAAGCATTAATATTGGTGCCGTTGGCAATAAGTTCATCAGCCTTGTGAGCTTGCTTTAATGCTATATTTTCAGTAACAGTGATTAAAGCTTGAACCTTTGAATCTACCTGATGGATACGATTTAAACAAGCCTTCGTTAACTCTACTGAAGATATTTTTTTTGTCTTAAGCAGTTGATGTGCCTCATGAATGGTTAATTGATTCAACCTTATCTCCCATAACCCATAATATGTATTATTCCAGTACGGCCTTGACTCTGAAAAATTCTCCATCTTTTCGAGGAGCATTAGCTAAAATTTCACTTTGGGGCAAGCAGGGTTTTATCTCATCTTTTTTAATTACATTCTTTAGAGGGATAGATTGGGCTGTAGGTAAAACACCGTTTGTGTTTACTTTTTGCAGAACCTCAAAGTTTTCTAAAATATTAGATAATTGCTCACCGAGCTTGTCTACCTCAGATTCAGTGATACCAAGCCGGGCTAGGAGGCCAATGTGTAATACTTCTTTACGATCTAGCTTCATTATGTGTTAATTATAGCACTGATATTTAAATATCGGCAATAGACTTGGCATATCCTGCTATAATAAAATGACAGAATAATGATGAAAGGTAGATTTGTAATAGCTGTTGTTAGCACTACCCTTGAGGAAGTAGTGATGGCAGTCGGTGTGCTTTGGGGGTTGCCTAAATTAGATATCCACATACCGTTGTGGATTCTGATAATTATGATGATAGCATGGGCAACTTATGCTGTTGTTACCTATCAGATGGGTAGTCGGGCTTTAAAAAGAAAACCGGTACATGGATCGGTAGCTTTGCTTGGCAACAAGGGTAAAGCGATTAGTCCTTTGACTCCGGAAGGCATGATTAAAGTTAATGGTGAGCTTTGGAGAGCAAAATCAACCAGCGGAAATATATTTACCGGTGAGGAAATTACGGTGGTTGGCCAGGATAGACTAACACTTATCGTGTGTAAGAATAAGCCTGGTTATATAGATAGAAAAAAGTAACGTATGGCTGTAATTATGAAATAAAGGATTAGTACTTGAGCTAATATCGCTGCTTATTTATTAAAACTAAACTTTATTAAATTCGTGGTGGTGTTTAGATAGATTAGTATCCAGACCTGTGAATAGCATAATAACCAATCCCTAATAGCATATAAAATAGTAGAAGTTTATTCTGAAGATTGATTCCGCTTATAAACAAACGATACTACAATTAAGGCTGCTCCGCCAATAAGAATGCCAAGACTTAACATTTCCAGCGGGTGCAAAAAGTCACTGATTAGCTGCGGCACTAATGCCTGAATTGATGCTGGTATATCAACTAACGATAATTGTGTTCTTGAGAGGTACTTGATAACAAAAATACCGGCGTATTCAATTGCTCCATAAGTGAGAAATATTGTACCTAACTTGCGAGTGGCGCCTCGTACGTTAAGATTCAAGAGAACAATACTAATAATTAGCAGTATAATTACTCCGATTAGAATATTATACCCAAGCTGAAAATAGTCAATATATTGCCTGACTTGCTCAAGTTCTCTTTCAACTGTTCCTATAGCATCAATAATACCTTGTCTTGCCTGGGTTAGCCCCTCTCCTGCTCCCAGTAAAGTTTCGTCAATCTCAATGGATGCCGGTATCATTTCAGTTAAATCTGTGAAATATTCTGCAAACAGTTGATCAAGTTGATTTGGAGATAAACTGGCATATTCAGGTGGTAGGGTTGAAATTAAGATTCCTCTTAAAATAACCTCCAGATCTTCTGTCACGGGTTCTAGAGAGATTACTATATCGATGTTTTGACTTTCACCAAGGACATAATCCAATATAGGATCAGCTGCATCAATTATCGCTTCTTTCAAAAATGGTTCCAAGTCAGCAATAGCCTCATCCAGATGTTCATTAAGAAATTCTAATTCTCCAGGTATGCTTTCACCTATTTGCTCATTGATAAAGTCTGATGCTAAGGAAGATATATCAAGCTCGTTAACTAAAGAAGTAACAAATTCTGAATTAAGGAATGTATTTCTTAAGGTGAGGGCTATGTCTAAGTTGTCAGTGTGTCCACGTAAATAATCAACTACGGTGTAAGTAATAGTGCCTATCTGTTCTTTGACCGGATTTTCAAGTTTATTAATCGTGTCAATTAAGGCAGAGCTAAAATTCTCAGGAATTTCTTCGTTCTGAGATGACTGATCAACGACAATATCCTCAACTAATTGGGACACATCAACTCTATCCAGCTCAGAAGTGATAAAATTCGGGTTAAGGATAGTTTGATTCAACAGAAAAGCAATACCGAAAATAGATAAGGATAGAAAAAGAAGAAAACTTAAAATTGCAATAGCAATGTTTTTTAGAACATTCATTCAGATAAAATCACCTGTATGCATTGTTATAAGGTTTAATAGATGCTACACTAGAGCCTTTGCTATGTCAACTATATTAACATAATTTGCCGGGCAACTTGAATAATAAGTTAGCCTGAAATATTCCTAACTAACATTAGTCTGTTTTACATTGGGATATTATAATAACAATTATTCATTATTATAATTTATTTACAGCCTCTTCTATTCTTTTTAGTGCTTCCTCCAAGATAGCACGGGGACAGGCAATATTGAGTCTTTGAAAGCCTGCCCCGCTGGGACCAAATAAATATCCATCCATAAGTCCCACTCTGGCGTTTTCTTTCATAAATATATTGAGGGCTATCGGGTCTACTTCTAATTCTCGGCAATCCAACCATACCAGATATGTTCCTTCTGGTTTGATTACTTTGATGTTTGGTATTCTTTGCTTAAAGAAGTTTAGTAAATATTCCAGATTATTTTGTAAGTAATCTAATAGTTGGACTAACCACTCATCACCATATAAATACGCGGCCTCCATAGCTATCAGACCAAATACATTTGGTTGTGGTATAAAGCCAGCCCGTGAAGCATTAAAGCTATCACGCAGTTCTTTATCCGGAATAATTATGGAAGAAGCTCCAAGACCTGCTAGATTAAAGGTCTTACTTGGTGCCATACAAATTATTGAATGTTTGGCAAACTCTTCTGTAATTGATGCGAATGGAATATGTTTTGAACCTTTAAAGAGTATTTCACAATGGATTTCATCTGAGACCATTATCAGGTTATTTTTAGTGATAATCTCACCTATTTTGACTAAATCTTCCCTGGTCCAAACACGCCCTACAGGATTATGAGGATTACATAATATCATCATTTTTACTCGAGAAGAAGATGGTTTTATGCTTATTGCCGGATTAATTATATTTTCAAGCCCTGTGAAATTAATTTTGTAGCGTCCATTATTAAGCTTTAGTTGGTTATTCACAATGTGACAACCATTATTTGTAATAGCGGACCAGAAAGGAGGGTAAACAGGTCCCTGTATTATAACTTCATCACCATGGTTAGAAAAAGCCTTTATTGCAGCGTTAATTGCCGGGATAACACCTGGAGTAAAGACTATCCATTCAGGTTTTATAGCCCAATTGTATTTTTTCTGCATTCGGTTAATAATTGCTTCGATTAATGCTTTCGATGGTCTTGTATAACCATAAATCTCATGATCTGCTCTTTTTTTCAGAGCTTTAGTAATCGGTTGGGCAATCGGAAAATCCATGTCTGCGATCCATAAGGGAAGGACATCCTTATCTGTAAATATACTTTCAACATTGGCCCACTTTGAACAATCAGTATTTAGCCGGTCAATTATTTGGTCGAAATTATATTTCAAAATTACACCTCCGTGATTGATATATTTCCGCTCTATTATGACAACATTATATTATTAGTTAGTAGAAGAGACAATCTGTTTTTAGTACTTGATTGCGGTATGAATTATTTATAGAAACTACAGTTAATCGTTAGGCAAGGCATGTTGATAATAATAACGGAAGAATATGTGTAAATAGATAAATAAATAGTAGAAACTGTATAGAAAAGCTAGAACTGAAATTATTTATTCCGCTTGTATATTACTTGTATTATTGACATCAATTTTGATTGATGTTATAAATATTTATGTAATAATTATTAAATTATACTAGGGTTATTGGTAATAGTTATTATTCTTTTAAGACCTGCTCTATAAATAATTTGTTATCCACCTTTTTATATTTACGGCCCTTTTATTTTATTAATAGGAGTTGGCAAATGAAATTGGAAGGTAAAGTGGCTATTGTTAGCGGGGGTGGTGGAATTGGGCAAGGGATTGTTCGCTGTTTAGCTGAAGAAGGAGCAGATGTAGCAGTTATTGATATTAAAGAAGAAAGTGCAAATATAGCTGCTAACGAAGTAAAAAAATTAGGTCGTAGGTCATTAGCACTAACAGCCGATATGACTGATAGTAAAGATGTTGGCCAGGTTGTTAAAAATATTATCGATACTTTTGGGAAAATAGACATTTTGGTAAATAATGTTGGTGGTCATGGTGAGGCATACTGGGGTGGAACCAGTTTGCGATTTGTTGACCAGGAAGAAGCAGAGTGGGATCAAGATCTTTCAGTAAATCTAAAAACACAGGTATTGATGAGCAGGGCAGTAGTGCCCTATTTTATTAAGCAGAATAGCGGGAAGATTATTAATATGTCATCGATTGGGGGGAAAAGAGGGGCTCCCGGAAACATGACTTATGGTGCAGCTAAAGCTGCCGTGTTACACTTTACTAAATCTCTAGCTTTAGAACTAGCCGGCTATAATGTTAACGTTAATGCAATTTGTCCTGGCGTACTTTTCACACCATTGCTGGCACGGGGAATTGCTCATCGTATTCCTTTCATTCCTGAGGCTAAAGGAATGACAGCTAGGGAATACTTCAATAAATCTACTTTATCCCGTGTACCATTAAAAAGAGAACAAACACCAGAAGATATTGGCCGTGCGGTTGTTTTTCTAGTCTCTGAAGATGCAAAAAATATTACCGGTCAATCTTTAAACGTTGATGGTGGATTGATTATGGATTAGCAGAAATAGCCGGATTAAGCTATTAATCTTTAGTTTACAGAAACAGTTTTGAAGCTTGTGAAAATGTGTAGTATCCTGTAAAATATATGGCGAGTGTAAAGGTAATTTTAAATAGGTATAAAACAGGAATATTTGAATCTTACAAACTTTGTTATTAAAAATTTATATTTTAGGAGGAAAAATTGGCAAACGAAGTTAGGGTACCGAAACTGGGAGAAACAATGACGGAGACTGAACTCATTGAATGGGTAGCAAAAGAAGGAGATAAAATCGAGGTTCGCCAGGTTATGGTAGTTCTGCAAACAGAAAAAACCAGTTATGAACTGGAAGCAGTAAAAAGCGGAATTTTACACATTATTACTCCAATTAATAAAACCATTCCGGTGAATCACATCATTGCTATGCTGGCTGAAACTCCTGAGGAATACGAGGAAATTAAAAATATAAGCGAGCCAGACTAATGAGTGAAGATACTAAGGAGCCAGTAGGCGAAGAACTAATAATAGGTGGGAAAAAGGTTAAAGAAATCGTTCCCCTTAAGGGTGTACGAAAGCTTGTTTCAGCACATATGCTCCGAAGTCTTC
>JAQTVP010000078.1 GCA_028707015.1 Dehalococcoidales bacterium
GATGACTGGTGTCAATAATAACTCCCATTTTTTCCAGAAGGAGTACTGTTTCCAGTCTTAACTCACTGGCAGCATCGGTGGGAGTGAGGTCAAAATAACCACCTTCATCCAGTGGATATGGCTTGCTTGGATTTTTAAAGTAGAAATATTCCAGTTCCGGGCCAATATTGAAGGTATAACCAAGGTCAGATGCTTTCTTGATATTTCTCTTCAGCACATATCTGGGGTCACCTTCGAAGGGTTGCCCGTTGGTTTTCTGAATATCACAAAACATTCTCGCTACCGGATATTCTGATTTGCTCCAGGGAAGAATCTGAAAAGTAGTAGGGTCAGGAATAGCCATCATATCACTTTCGTCAATTCTGGCAAATCCTTCAACAGATGAACCATCAAACCCCATCCCGTCGGTTAAAGCTGTTTCTAATTCCCGCGGAGCAATATCTAAGCTCTTGAGGAAGCCTAAAATATCAGTAAACCATAGACTTATTAACTTTATATCTTTTTCCTTGACTGTTTTGAAGACACGTTCCTTTGCCTTTTCTTGAGTATTCATTTTATAATCTTTATAACCTCTTACAGATGATTGTGCTTATGATAATATATAGCAGATATTGATTAATATTACATTACTTACTATATTTCTGTCTAGCTAAGATAATTACTGCTGTAGCTTTCAAAACTTAATTGTGCGCCTTATTTTATGTTATAATTGAGATTGGTGTGGGGATATAGCTCAGTTGGGAGAGCGCTGCGTTCGCATCGCAGAGGTGGGGGGTTCGAATCCCCCTATCTCCACCAGTGTGCCCCTGTAGCTCAGGTGGATAGAGCAGCGGTTTCCTAAACCGCGTGCCCGGGTTCGAGTCCCGGCAGGGGTACCATTTTTTGAAGCTAAAAAGCCCGCTAGGTAATGATAGCTTAGGGGGTTTTGGTGATTTTAATAATTTGAGGTAAGAGATATCCCAATTTTAATTTAATGTTAATTATCACTAGTTTCGTTTTAGAGTTTTTAAATAATCTACTCCATCATTTGAAACTCGGTACACTTTTAGCCTACCTCTTGGAGGAAGAGGAAAAATATATTTAGAAGTAGCGAGTGATTTTAGGCTAGTAGATGCATTTGCTATTTTGATACTTTGGTCAAGTAATAATTTATTTACTTGACTGGTTTCGAAGTTATTTGCTTGTGAGCATTTCTGCTGATAATATCCAGCAATAAGAGCTTTGTCAGTTTGTTGTAACTGTTTTGGGAATGAGTTAAGAAACTCGCCAAAGTTATCGGGTATTATCAGTTCATTGGTGTTAGTGGCTTCAGAGTTCTGTGGGGCTTCTTCTTGTTTCTGCAAACTTTCTTGTTTGGTAGGTATAAACGTAGAAATACTCTCAATGAGAGTGGGAAGGTTTTCTAATTGGTTTTTAACAAAATCTTCAGTCCCTTCAAATTCAATCTCTCCGGTATTTATGTTTATCCTAATTCTCGTGTTTTCTGGCATCTTAAACTCCTCTATTCAAATTAAAATAATTGACTATATTTTGCTCTACGTAGTCAATACCACGAGGTGATAAAGTACAACTACCATCTTCTGATTACTCAATTAGCCTATCTTTATGTAAGTTCTTGATTATATTTGTTCTATATCGGCTTGGATTGGAATATTCAAGACAATTAACCAATTCATCATCTGCCAGGGAACTTGGATAAACAGAGCAAAGTAGTATAAGAGTCTGGTTTCGATAACTTATTGTAGGGTCAAGCACTCGTCTTATATTATTGATTTCCCATACAAGAGGTATCTTTCTTCTTACTAGACCATTTACAATTTCTTGAGCTTCGTTTAGAGAGACTGTATAGAATATCCTATAAAGTTCAGCAAGTATCCAGTCTACCGCTGCAGTTATAACAGTTGCGTCAGCTAGATTTGGGTTAACATCTCCTCCTAGATGCCCAACACCTCTTTTATTCCTTATGTTATAAACAGACAACAAGATTCTTGGAATGTGTATGCGGAATGAATCGTTTTTACTCTTATCAAAAGTCTCAAAATCCCTCAGAATCTTTACCATGTTTGGTATATGTTCCCCAATAGGCGTATGTGAACCTGATAATTCTTCTTGTATTAGCCTAACGCAAGCTTCAACAAATTTACCACCATTAAGTTCAGCAGGCTCAAGTTTATTGAGATAATATTGTTCTTTTATCTCTTTATATGAATCAATAAGCGCATCACATATGTCTGAGGGATATTTTTTTTAAGTCGTTTCTGATTTTCTCTAGCATACCCAACTACAAAGTTTCTATTGACTGTAATACTTTACTAATATGATAATTATATGTCAAGTAGAACTATTCATCAGTACATCTTCTGGCTTGTTTATTAGGAATTACCTCTTTGACATTAGTAAACTAAGGATTGAACTATTTGGTTATGATAGAAAACATATGATACAATAAAACTTCTTTAGATTTTCAATTACTTGACCCTACTTGAGTTCTTAAAACAGTGGAAAGAAAGTGGGATGGTACCTACTAATATTTGAGATAAATATGTACGGCTGATATAATTACTTGATTTGCACACTATGTTATTACTGAATTAGCCTGAAAGGGAAGCAAGCAAATAGAGTAATAATACCAATAAAGGGTTACTGCTGAAATCAGGTACTGGTTACACAAATTTAATAGGAGGAACAAAGATGAAAGCAGCTGTTTGGCGTGGGCCACGTGATATCAGGGTTGAAGATGTTAATGACCCCAAACTAGAGGCGGATGGCATTTTAATAAAGGTTAAGGTCGCTGGGATATGTGGTTCCGATATACACCGTTGGAAAATTGGAGGGGTTAAAGAAGCACGAATGGAAGTGGGGCAGGTATTGGGGCACGAGTTCAGTGGAGAAGTAATTGATGTTGGCGCTAACGTGACAAATATAAAGAAAGGCCAGCGTGTTACCGCAACCGGTGTCGGACTTCGATTGAACCTCCCTGGTGGCTTTGCAGAATATGTTAGCATTCCAAAAGCAATACTAAACAGAAACGTCTATCTGCTTCCCGATGAAGTATCTTACGAAGAAGGTGCTATGGTAGAGCCGCTGGTCGTTGGGATAAATGTGGCAAAGAAGGCAAAACCTGTAGCTGAAGATACTGTGGCTATTTTAGGTTTGGGTATAATCGGCCAGACCGCAATGCAGGTATACAAAGCGCTTGGAGTATCTAAAATAATTGTCAGTGAGATTGGTAAGAAACGGTTGGATTTAGCTAAAGAGATTGGTGTTGCCGATGTAATTATCAATGCCTTAGAAGATGACCCAATCGAGCGGGTGAAAGAAGCTACAGCAGGATTAGGAGCAGATATCGTGGCAGAATGTGCCGGAGCCCCAGTGACTTTCCTCCAGGCGGTTGAAATGGTACGTGGCAGACAGATCGATATGGAAAGAATGAAGCTAATTCCAGGCGGTAAAATAGTGCTGGCAGCAATATATGAAACTCCGATTGAATGGTTCCCTAATCGGGTGGTATTCAATAATATAGATATGTTGGGTTTGATGGGAGGAGAAGGCACATTCCCTGATGCTATTGACCTTGTGAAAGCAGGAAAGGTTAACCTTAAACCGCTGATTAGCCATGAGTTCTCTCTTGATGATGCAAGGGAAGCCTTTGAGACTCATTTAAAGACTAACGAATCGGTAAAAATCTTAATAAAACCATAAGTAAGAGTGATAATTGGGATTTTAACTGGTATTGGATGTGAGTACAATTTAAGATATTCGGTAGTTAAAATTTACCGTGAACTATGTTATAATCACATTAATAAAATAGGAGCGTAGCTCAGTTTGGGAGAGCAGCGGTCTCCAAAACCGCCGGTCGGGGGTTCGAGTCCCTCCGCTCCTGCCAGGTTTAAGGCCGAGGTGGCGGAATTGGTAGACGCGCTAGCTTGAGGGGCTAGTGAGCGTAAGCTCGTGGGAGTTCAAGTCTCCCCCCCGGCACCAATTGAATAGGCGGAAGTAATTCAGTGGTAGAATGCCTCCTTGCCAAGGAGGATGTCGCGAGTTCGAATCTCGTCTTCCGCTCCAGTGGCGACGTAGCCAAGTGGTTAAGGCGGCGGTCTGCAAAACCGCTATTCACCGGTTCAAATCCGGTCGTCGCCTCCAATTATTTTCTAGGGTTAGTCTTATTACTGCTATGGTATTTATTTAAAATGCAGTAGGCTTAATTTCCTAAATATTCTCGGAAATCTTTATTCTGGATTAATACATAAATTGCTTTATATTGTATTTTACTAGTTGAAGATATTAGTTAAAGCCTGTAAAATATCAACAGTTCCAATTCTAGGCCGGGGTGGCGGAATTGGCAGACGCAGCGGACTTAAAATCCGCCGGAGCGATCCTTGTGGGTTCGAGTCCCACCCTCGGCACCAGTTGGAGAACAAGTATGCTATGGATAATAGTATTACTGGGGTATCTCTTAGGTTCTACTCCTACTGCCTATATTGCCGGGCGTTTGCTTACTGGTAAAGACATTCGCCAGATTGGTGATGGTAATATGGGTGCCGGTAATACCTTTCGTGAACTAGGTGCCAAAGTTGGAGTAATGGTGGGTGTTGTTGATGCCAGTAAAGGTATTATAGCTATTCTTATTGCCCAAGCGGCAAATATTCCTCAGGTGGCCATTTTATTTACCGGAGCTGCAGCCGTTGCGGGTCATAACTGGCCGGTTTTTATTGGGTTCAGGGGTGGGCGTGGTGAAAGTACAACCATTGGTGTCTTGCTGGCTATGATAACCCAACCAATGTTAATTTTAGTTGGTCCTGCCATATTGACCCTGTTTATTAAAAAAAATGTAACTTTAGCCAGTGCTGTTCTTTTTATTCCTCTGTCACTGATATGCTGGTGGCTGGGATTATCAGCTTTGCTTATCAGTTATAGTGTGGCTTTACCTTGCCTGGTTGGTTTTACTCACTTTATCCGAACAAGTCGATTAAGGAAACTCTCAGGAGTAAGCCGTGCTAAATTATTCCTCTTCTTTTCATAATTCGTTTAATGTTACCCTGGAAATATATTGCGAATAAATATATTTAGAAAATCTTTTGACTTGGTTTACCTCTTGCGTTAGAATACTGGGCATTAACAGAAGGGGGTATATTATGGTTAGAAATTCTGAGAGTGATATTCAGTTAGTACGAGAAGACTTAATGGGGGAATTGAAAGCCATTATTGATTATCAGCGGCATATAGAAGTGATAACGAATGGTGAGATCAGGCATGTTCTCGAGCATATAAGAGATGATGAGAAGGAGCATGTTGCCGAACTTATTAAACTGATTAGACAGCTGGATGAAATGCAGGACACAAAGTTTAAAAAGGAAGAGCTATAAGAAATATATCTAGTCTTATTTTATGAGAAATAAGGCCTTATAGTTATTTATTCCTGTTTTCTTTTAATAATGGATTTTACTGCTTGCTCAATAGCTGTGCTTGAGAGTCCATATTTTTCTAAGAGCTCAGCACCCTTACCTGATTCTGCGTAGGTATCTTTTAGGGCAACAAACTCCATAGGTACCGGATGCTGTTTGACTACTACCTGGGCTACTGAACTACCCAATCCACCATGCTCCAGGTGTTCTTCTACAGTAACAATAGCTCCGGTATTGTTGGCAGCATTAATTATTGCTGTTTTATCTATTGGCTTAAGTGTGGGCATACTTAATACACAGCAATCTATATCCTGTTGTCTGAGTTTGTCGGCAGCATCAAGAGCGGGTGATACCATAGACCCGATAGCAATAATTGTTGCCTTTTTACCCTGTCGGAGTGTTGTTGCTTTGCCCAGCTCAAATTTATAATTTTCATCATATACCAAGGGAAGATTGGGGCGACATAGTCTGATATAGAAGGGGCCATAAGTTGATGCGGCGGTTTTTACCGCCTGTGCTGTTTCAATGGCATCAGCGGGAACAATAACATTAAAGCCGGGCAAGGAATTTATCAAGGCTAAGTCTTCAATTGCGTGATGTGAAATACCATCCTCGCCGACACTTATTCCGCCATGAGTAGCTACCAGTTTAACGTTTAGTCTTGGCTGCGCTACTGACATTCGTACCTGATCAAAGCACCGACCCGGAATAAAAACGGCAAAAGTACTGGCAAATGGAATCTTGCCTGAGGCCGCCAGCCCGGCAGCAATACTTACCATATTTTGCTCGGCGATGCCGCAATCAAAGAAGCGCTCGGGAAACTGGTTTCGGAAAAAATGAGTCATTGTCGACCAGCATAAATCAGCTTCCAGAACGACAATATCTGAATTTTCCTGACCCAGTTCGACCAGAGTATGACCATAGGACTCTCTCAGAGAGGTTGTTTGCACCATGATTATTCCAGCTCCTTCAATGCTGTTTCCACTTCAGTAGCAGTAGGGGCTTTGCCGTGAAAATTGATATTATTCTCCATAAAGCTGACCCCTTTACCTTTAATAGTATGGGCAATTATAACCGTTGGTCGTCCTTTAACCAGTGTAGCTTGATTAAAAGAGCTGATAAGCTGAGCCAGATTATGTCCATCTGCTTCAATTACATTCCAGCCAAAAGACTCCCATTTCTTATTAAACGGCTCAAGATTCATAACGTCACGGTTCCAACCGTCAATCTGAAGATCATTATTATCTACAATAGCTACTAGATTATCTAACTTATAGTGAGCGGCGGCCATAGCTCCTTCCCACACCTGTCCTTCATCACACTCGCCATCACCGAGCATAACGTATATCTTGTACTGTTGAGAGTTGAGGCGGCCAGCCAGAGCTATCCCAATGGCATGAGATAATCCTTGGCCTAAAGCTCCGGACGACATTTCTATTCCGGGAGTAATATTCCGGTCGACGTGACCCTGCAGGCGGCTATTCAGTTGTCTCAGAGTAGTTAATTCGGTTACTGGAAAATAGCCACACTCTGCCAGTGCGGCATAAAGAAGAGGTGCCGCGTGCCCTTTACTCAGAATAAATCTATCTCTGTCTATCCATTGGGGGTCTGATGGTTTATGCTGAAGTACCCCAAAATAAAGCGCTGTAACAATTTCTACCGCTGAAAGAGAACCGCCAGGGTGACCACTGTTGGCTTTCCCGATCATGGTGATAATATGGCGGCGCAGCTTTTTAGCTATTTGCTCCATTTCCGTTACTGAAAACGGTTTGGATTCGGCAGGTAAGGAAAAAACCTCGACGTTCGTATTATCTACTGAGGTTTTCGGCAATGGATCATTTAATTCAGACAGTGACATTGATATCTCCCAATGTTTACCCG
>JAQTVP010000079.1 GCA_028707015.1 Dehalococcoidales bacterium
AAGCCCCGGTCCCGGGCAAATCGGTGGTTGGTGTAGAAGTTCCTAATGTAACTTCAAGTGCTGTCAGCCTGCGGGGAGTGATTGAAACCAGTGCCTTTCAGAAAATAGAAACAAAAGCTAAATTGTCCTTAGCATTAGGCAAGGGGGCTGGTGGAGAGGTAATAGCCGGAGATTTATCACGTATGCCTCATCTGCTTATTGCTGGAGCTACCGGTAGTGGCAAGACAGTTTGTCTAAATACTATTGTGTGTTGTCTATTAATGTATAACACACCCAGCGATGTCAAACTTATTATGATTGACCCGAAGCGGGTGGAACTGACACCTTATAACACCATACCCCACCTGGCTACCCCGGTAATTGTGGATACTAATAAGGCAGTTGGTACGCTAAGATGGCTTAATCAGGAAATGGATAGACGCTATAAAGTTATAGCTGAGGAAGGTGCCAGAAACATTGCCGCTTACAATAAAAATAAGCAGGGTGGAGAAAAACTTCCCTATATAGTATTAATAATTGATGAACTGGCTGATTTAATGATGGCTGGCTTTGATGAAGTAGAGCATATATTATGCCGTCTGGCTCAGCTGGCCCGTGCTATTGGAATACATCTTATTGTAGCAACGCAACGTCCTTCGGTAGATGTAGTAACCGGTTTGATTAAGGCAAATTTTCCTACTCGTATCAGCTTTGCGGTTACTTCACAGGTGGATTCACGCACTATTCTTGATAGCGTGGGTGCGGAAAAACTGCTGGGTAAGGGTGATATGCTTTATATGCCTACCGAAGCGGGTAAACCTACGCGTCTGCAGGGATGTATGGTTTCCGATGCCGAAATAGAGCGGCTAGTATATTTCTGGGGAAGTCAGCATAATGAAGATGCCACTTCACTTAAAATAGATGACCTCATTAAGCCGGTAATTCCTGAGAAAAAAACAGATTATCCTGATGATCCGCTTCTGGAACAAGCCCGTCAACTGATAGAGGAGCATGGTCATATTTCTACTTCTTATCTACAACGAAAGCTGCGTATCGGTTACCCCAGGGCTGCTCGTATTATGGAACAGATAGAAGAAGAGGAAGAAAAAGAAGAGGAATATTAAATCTGGCACCACTTATTTTTTAAAATGGTGACTGATTAGGTTGATGGAGATGTGCAGATGTGGAAACATTTAGGCGAGTATCTCTTAGTTCTTATTGGTGTTATCCTAATGATGGCTTTTGGTATATTATCACCAGTTTTCTGGATGGTGCCTTTATGGGGAGTTGCAATGGGTGTTATTAGCGGTATAGTAATATCAGCTACGGGGGTCTGGATTATCAAGCGGCGCTAATCATATCCTAGTTATTCTATTATATTACAATCATTAATTTTACCGGTCCTTTTTATTTCTCTTTAGCCTTTTCATGATAGCATTATTATAAATATCAGCCAGATTTTTCCCGTGCTTGATTATGCGTTCCCGCTTTTTCTGCAGACGCTTCTCTCGCCGTTCCTGTCTGGTTTTTTCTTCCATATGGTTATCGTTCACCATGTTAGTTAATTAGTCTCCGTTCAAGGTATCAGTATTACCAGTCCTTTTTTTAATTCAATAATACGGTCGCGCAGCAGTGCTGCTTTTTCAAATTCCAGGTTTCTGGCGGCGGTTTTCATTTGTGATTCCAGTTCTTTAATCAAGCGGGCGATTTCCTCTCTGGCGGTGGGTGTTTCTGCGGTTACATATTCTCCCTTTGTTTCGGCAACGGCCTGTACTCTATCCGTAATGTCTTTAATAGTTTTCTTTATTCCCTGCGGGGTAATGCCATGCTCCTGATTGTAGGTTTCCTGCGTTTGGCGTCGGCGTCTTGTTTCTTCTATCGCCCGGTTCATTGATTTAGTGAGGTTGTCGGCATACATAATGACATGCCCTTCTACATGGCGTGAGGCACGTCCCATAGTCTGAATCAGAGATACTTCTGACCTCAAATAGCCTTCCTTGTCCGCGTCCAGTATTGCCACTAAGCTTACCTCCGGTAAGTCTAGCCCTTCACGGAGCAGATTTATACCAACGACTACATCATAGACACCGAGACGAAAATCACGCAGTATCTCAACCCTTTCCAGGGTATTGATTTCGGAGTGAAGGTAATGTGTTTTTATCCCCAGTTCTATTAAGTAATCTGCCAACTCTTCTGCCATACGTTTGGTGAGGGTGGTTACCAGGCAGCGTTCCCCTTTATCGACTCTCACTTTAATCTGGTCAAGAAGGTCATCAATCTGTCCTTTGGTAGGTTTAATCTCAATGGTGGGTTCAAGTAATCCGGTGGGGCGTACCATTTGTTCAACCACTTGCTGACTATGCTCGTGTTCATAGTCTGCCGGTGTTGCCGAGGTATATATAACCTGGCTGATGTGCTGCTCAAATTCGGTGAAATTGAGCGGGCGGTTATCCAGTGCCGAGGGCAGGCGGAAACCATAGTCCACCAGGGTTTGCTTGCGAGAACGGTCGCCGTTGTACATTCCCCGTATCTGGGGGATAGACATGTGCGATTCATCGATTAGCATAAGGAAATCTTTAGGAAAGTAATCAATCAGCGTCCAGGGCGAGCTGCCCGCAGAGCGTCCGGCGAGGTGGCGTGAGTAATTTTCCACGCCGGAGCAGTAGCCGGCCTCACGCAGCATTTCAATGTCATAATTGGTGCGGGCATCAAGACGGGCGGCTTCCAGTATTTTGCCCTGTTCTTTCAGCTCGCTTAGCCTTTCGGCGAGTTCCAGTTTAATATTTTCAATCGCCTGCATCATTTTATCGTGAGAAGTGACGAAGTGCTTGGCGGGATAGATGTCTATTGAGTCAAGGTTAGCCATTATCTCGCCGGTGAGCGGGTCTATCTGGACAATGCGCTCAATCTCATCACCGAAGAACTCAATGCGGAGTGCCAGCTCTTCGTAGGCGGGCAGTATTTCCAAAGTGTCCCCGCGGATGCGGAACTTGCCCCGGCTGAAATCAATATCATTCCGTTCGTACTGCATGTCTATCAGCTGACGGACAACTTTTTCCCGGCGATAGGTCTTGTTTTGTTCCAGGGTGCAGACGAAACTGCGGTATTCTTCCGGCTCGCCCAGTCCGTATATGCAGGATACCGAGGCGACGATGACCACGTCCTTGCGTTCAAAGAGGGCGCGGGTAGCGGCGTGGCGCAGCTTGTCAATCTCCTCGTTGATGTCTGATTCTTTTTCGATGTAGGTATCGGTGCGGGGAACATAGGCTTCGGGCTGGTAGTAGTCATAGTAGCTGACAAAGTATTCCACAGCGTTTTCCGGGAAAAACTCCTTGAACTCGCTGTAGAGCTGTGCCGCCAGCGTTTTATTGTGGCTGATAACCAGCGTGGGCTTGTTCACCTGCTCAATGACATTCGCCATGGTGAAGGTCTTGCCGCTGCCGGTAACGCCGAGCAGTGTCTGGTGCTTCATGCCGCTGTTCAAGCCGGCTACCAGCTTGTCTACTGCCTGCGGCTGGTCTCCCATCATCCCGAAATCCGATACTATTTTAAAATTATGCATTTTGGTTTATTGCTCTACAAAGTAATCTAAATCTATCTTTTTAGTTTCATACAAAGCGCTGGAACTGACGCCAATATTATGGTCAATCATAAGCTGCGTAAGTTGTTCTCCGTCAATTAGTATTATTTTATTCTCAATACTATCAGCAAAATCTCTTGCAGATTTAGAATAGTTGGAAGTAGTTATAAATATACCCTTTTTTGCACGTTTGCCTTGTAATGCTCCAGTAAATTTTTGTATTTCTGGTCGACTAACAACATTTCCCCATTTTTTAGCCTGTATGTATATGATATCTAATCCTAGAGGGTCTTCTTTAATGATACCGTCTATTCCTTCGTCTCCAGATTTACCGATTGCCTCTCCAGCGTCCTTCCGATTACCTCCGTACCCCATTTTGACTAGCATATCAACAACAATATTTTCAAATAAGGTTGGAGTGTTATTCTTGATTTGTTGGAGAAGTTCGTTGACTAGTTCGATTCTAAGGTTTTGGTAGGCATTTTCTAATATCTCATCAGTAGTTTCTTCTTGAGTAACTGTATTTATATTCAACTTTGATTTTAGGCGAGTATATGCTTTAAAATCTCTAAATTCCTTGAATTTTTGTAGATAACTATTGTCTATTTTTTCAATAGGTGATTTTAAGCAAGTAATGCCCCTTTCAGTTATGCGAAAGTAACCGCGTCGAGTCGATTCAATTAATCCAGCTTTTTTCAAATAAGTACGTGCCCACCCCACTCTGTTATTAAATATTGCTTGATGTCCACTCGGTAATAGTTCTCGTTTTTCCTCTTGGGTGAGGTGAAAGTGTATAGCTAGAGAATCTATTGTTTCTCTTAGAGGATGTTCTAATTTATCGCTAATATATTTGAGTAAGGGTAGCATTATTGTTTCATAATCTGGAATTGCCATTTCTTAATCTCCTGCTTTTTACTCCTCAACACTCTCTCTCGTATCAATCTCCTCGGGGAAGCCTATCTTGCTGACGGATAGCGGCACGTAATTCACCAGCTTGCACTCAATCAGGTCTTTTAGCTCTCTTTCCGCCTTGGAGAGGCTGGCTCGGCCCGTTTTTACCTCAATAAAGTCTATGCCCTCACCGTACTTCACCCCGATAAAATCCACCGGCTCACCCAGATAAAAGAGGCGGTCATACTGCGTCAGCTCAAAGGTTGCCAGCAGTTCATTCAGCTTGCCGGTGCGCTGCCCCAGACTGCGCGTGATAGATTCCAGTACGTCATGGGGTAAATCCTCCAGTGTCTCCTGAATCTCCTTCACCGAAGCGGCGGAAGCCAGGGCAAACCTTAGCTTATTCTCCAGCTCATTGATATCCGGCATATCCACTTTTCTGGTGCGGAAAAGCAGAACCATTACTATTGCCAGTAAAACAAGGATCATTATACTCAGGAATATTTCCACAATACTCTCCTTTTTTATCTGGTAGCGAAATAAGTCAGTGCCAGCTTTATCTTATCCTCAAGGCTCATTGTTGAACCTGGCGGCAGGCCGGCTACGGCATGGGTGGCTTCGGCAACCGAGTAGCCCAGAGAGGTAAGGGCGGCCAGCACCTCGGTATTTTCACCAGTAATTTGCGCTGCCTCTGTGCTTACCCAGCCCGTACCGAGTTTATCTTTAAGCTCCAGTATCAGGCGGTTTGCCATTTTCTTGCCTATTCCCGGAATTTCGGTCAACAGTTCAACACTGCCGCCGATAATTGCGGTTATCAAACCCTCAATAGGCATGGCGGAAAGCATCGCCAGCGCCAAACGGGGACCCAGCCCGCTCACGCTGATTAAACTCTGGAATAGTCTTAACTCATCGGCATCGGTAAAGCCGTAGAGAGAAGCATTATCCTCACGCAGGTGAAAATAGGTATGCAGTTTTACCTCTGTACCCATAGCTCCCAATGTGCTTAGGGTAGAGGTAGGCAAATATACTCGGAAGCCGATGCCGTTAACATTAATTATTGCCCAATCAGTGCTCAGTGCTTCTAATTTTCCGTACAGACTGGCTATCATACGCTCTCCTTTACTGATTTCCGGATAATAGATTATCTAAGTGTATCTCACGCAGGTGGCAGAGCGCTACTGCCAGCGCATCAGCGGCATCATTCGGTTGAGGGATTTCAGATAAATTAAGCTGAAGACGGACCATTTCCTGAATTTGCTCTTTAGAGCTTGCTCCGTAATTAGCCACCCGCTGCTTTATCTGGCTGGGAGTATATTCCGCTGCTGCAATACCATTGTTGGCGGCAGCCAGTATGGCTATTGCCTGGGCGCGGCCAATAGCTAGCGCCGATTTGGCGTTCTTGGCGACAAAAGGCTGTTCCACGGCAACAGCATCGGGTTTATGGCGTAAAATGATTTCCGAAAGTTTTTGGTACAGGAAACTCAAACACTCTCCGATGGGTGCGTGTAGAGAATTTGTTAAAGCACCATAATCAACCAGGATTGCCTCGTCCCCACTGCTCTCGATAACTCCATATCCCATTGATCTTGTGCCGGGGTCAATGCCTAAAATTATCACGACACTCTAATATTCAAGCCGCCTGTTATTTTATCAAGAATAAAGGGGGGCTGGTTGTCCGAAAATCTATGCTTGCAATCTATATTTTTCCAGAATTTCGTCAGAGAAATTAACATTACTGTATACCTGCTGGACGTCATCCAGTCCTTCCAGCTTGTCCAGCATCTTTAATGTCTGTAAAGCTGCCTTCTCTTCGAGATCAACCAGAGTCTTGGGTATCATGGATAGTTCGGCTGAAGCTATATTGAAATTATTTTCTTCCAATGCTTGACGTAATTTCTCAAGCTCATCCGGTTTGGTATAAACTTCTATATGATCACTCTCTATCTTAACATCATCAGCCCCGGCATCAATAGCTTGAAGTGCCAGGTCTTCTTTATCCAGTTCCTGATATTGTACGTCTATAGTGATTAGTCCTAGTGTATCAAAAATCCAGGCAACACAACCGTTCTCGCCAAGACTGCCACCACTGCGGGAAAAAACATTTCGTACTTCCTGCAGGGTTCGGTTTCGGTTATCACTGAGGGCTTGCACCAGAATAGCTACCCCGCTGGGACCATAACCCTCAAGGACCATTTCCACCAGAATGGTTCCTTCCAGTGTACCATTACCCCTTTTGATGGCTCTTTCTATGTTATCCAGAGGCATGTTATTGTCACGGGCTTTTTGTATGCCTAATCTTAGGCGGAAATTTGCTTCTGGATTATCACCGCCCTGACGTACAGCCACAATTATTTCTTTAGTCAGCTTGGTGAAAAGTTGACCTCGCCTGGCATCCGCCACCCCTTTCTGATGCTTGATTGAAGACCACTTAGAATGACCAGACATATCCTAACTCTCCTTAGCTATCTTAATTATACTTCCTGCTAATTTTAACACTTCTCTCGGATAAGGGAAAGAGAATACTATTATTTATATTATTTTTTAATACGCTAAATATTTTTAAGTTATTCGGAGTATATGAAAAAAGGAAATAATATAATGTGTTAGTATCGGTACTATAGTACTACATGTTATTGAAGTAAAAAAGCTTTGATAGACTATTGGTAATTCAAATAAATAAATTAGGGAATAATCTATGTAAGTTTCCTATTCGCTATCTTACACATGGGGTTTCTTTCCATAATTGACGTTGTATTTGTTTTTGCGGTTGCCTTGTTCTTTGGCTGGATAGTCAAAAAAACAGGGTCACTT
>JAQTVP010000080.1 GCA_028707015.1 Dehalococcoidales bacterium
AGTGCTTAATATAAAGACATTAGCGATATAAAAACAAAAAATCCCCAATTGGAAATATACCATAAGGGGGATTTTAGTATTAAGAATTGGTAGCGGGGGTTGGATTTGAACCAACGACCTTCGGGTTATGAGATACGAACATGGCTTCACTTGTGAACATTCCTAGTGAACAGAGCTTGTTCCTTATATCAATGTTTGGATTTCGTTGTCCCGATAGAACCATACTCAAGTAAGAAGGACTAATCTCAAGGTCTTTTGCTAGTTGTCTTAATGATTTCTCTTTGACCATTTTTCAGCCTCCACGCTTGAACTTTTGTGCTTGACTAACTATTAACTAACAATTACTGAACAATTACTCTAGCATACCATTACAGTTTATTACTTGTCAATGCAGTACTAATTACATTCAGATATATTGACAATAGCTTGTTTTTATAATAGGATAGTATTTATGTGGGGAGAAAGGCTAGAAATAACAACTGAAGAAGTGATGAAAATTCTGAATTGCTCTCGGCAATATGTATCCGAGCTTGTGAAGAAAGAAAAGCTCATCCCATCTGGGAAAAGAGGCAAATCGTATACATTTCGCTTATCAGAATTAGGCAAAATGCTTGATAATCAGCAGTATCTTAAACTAGTAATAAGGATTGATGAACTTCTGACAACTAACTTACCAGAGATATTCGAATTAAAACCAGGATGGAAGGTTCATAACAGGGACAAAACCTGAGGAACGAGCCTTTATCCTTACCGAGTAACATAATGAATGAGGCATTTTCTGAAAAGATACTCACCTGCGCAGATTGTGGGCAGGACTTCATTTTTACTGAAGGTGAACAAAGATACTTTTGGAGTAAGGGACTGGCTGAGCCGAAAAGATGTAAACCATGCCGCATGATAAGAAGACGGAGCATAGTTAGCATAAAGGTGGAAAATAATGAACATAACAGAACAAGGTAATGATACACAAGTACCCGTTCAAGGTATATCTATTGAGCAAGTTGAAGCTGTAGTTAAAAGAGAATTGCCAGAGTGCTGGCTACCGCTTGAGGCATGTCTATCGGTCATTAGTGCTGCCAAACTAAAGGATGTTCACCATTGTATTGGTCTTATACTTGTAGGTCAACCTGGCGGAAGGAAAGGCACTACTCTATCGATGCTAGGTAGCAATGACCCTATATATAGATTGGATGATTTTACACCTGCCAGTTTCGTTTCAGCAGACGCTACAAAGACCCCAGAGCAACTATCCCGAATTGACCTGTTACCACAGATAAGACACAAGATACTCGTGGTTGATGAGTTAGCTCCAATGTTTAGCAAGCGATATGAGGATTTGGTTGCTGGCATCGGCATAACAACAAAGATAATGGATGGTAAAGGCTATTGGCGTGCTACAGGAACACATGGGAGGAGGGGTTATGAGGGTGATTACCGCTTCAACATGATTTGTGGGACTACCCCTCCAGAGCATAAAGTGTGGCAGGCTTTAGGTAAATTGTCTTCTAGGTGGATATTCTATAATTTAGGGAAGGCTACTCTAACCGATGATATAAGAAGGGATTATGGAGTTGCACTGACGGAGTGTGCAAGGGTAGTCCAACAGTTCATAGAGGGATTTTGGCAAGAGGGATACGCTACAGAGGACTGGGATAGAAGCCAAGATAGTGAGGAGCTCGCTGAATGGCTTCGCTGGAGTGCCGATTCAACATGCAAATGGAGAGGGCTAATCCAACAGCAAGATAGCACAGGTTACAATCCACCATTGATAGAAACACCATCAAGACTCAGAGAGACACTTTATGCTTTGGCTAGGGGACACGCTTTGTTAATGGGTAGGCATAATATAGAAGGGGAAGATGCCACCTTCGCTATAGATATCAACCAAACCAATATGCCTGAGGATAGGTATAGATTACTCCAAGCCTATAACCATCTTGTTGTGGAATACATAAGGAATGGGGGTAGTTGTAATGACGCACACGAGTTTGGTATGGGGCTTAGAGAAGCAGCTAGAGTTATTGAGTGCTCTACCGATAAAGCCGTGAAAGTTTTCAATGAATTACAGGATTTGGGAATCCTTCATTATGATGATGGTACACAGAAATGGTACAGGGCAATTTGAGGTGTCCGAAATCTTGACACCGCCTGCCCACCTCTAATTATATAATCATATAAAAATAAGGTTTGATATGGTGTGAGGGCAGTGTCATAAAAACGGACACCCAAAAGGATTGAATACACAGCGACATAAGAAGCTGGTGTGGGGTATTTATTGCTGTACTGATTTTAGCCATCTAGAACCAAGATTATGGGAGCTTTGAGAACCATAACTGAAGGTTATGCTATCATGATTAAATTGAAGTTGCATTTAAAATAAAATCAAAACAGGCTACTTTTAATTAAATATTTTTTACTAGCAAAGCTGTATTTTCTTGGTCTATTTCTCCATGCCCATTATGTCCATTATTGCCGTTATCTTTAAGTTTCTTTTTCTCAACTGTAGTTAATTGGGCAGGATATATTTTAGCAGCATCAATATCTCGTACGCTCTGTATTTTACCTAAAAAATAAGATACAAAATATCCTTGGAATTTCGTTTCTACAACACTTTCTATTTTTTTGTTTGCTATTTTTACATATTCATTGTCTAATTCAATTCCTATAAAATGACGACCTAAAGCCTTGGCAGCAATAGCAGTTGTACCTGTTCCCAAAAATGGATCGAATACAATATCACCAGGATCAGTGCCCATTAAAACAAGCCGTTCTAGTAACGGAATCGGTAGTTGACAAGGATGCTCATCACGTCTAACACTATGACGTATCCGGTGAATATCAGTCCATACATCACTAACTAAAGCGCCAAAAGGATGCATTTGATCTTTTTTACCGCCATAATCTTTTAAATAAGATCCGCAAATTCGGCAAGTCTTATGGGGTGAACGAATTTCATAAAACTTGAATCCCTTTTCGAGTTTAGTGTAAAACAAAACACCATAGTGGGCAGGTAGCAATGTCTTACCTAATGGATTACTCATAGCGTCCCAAGCTATCCAATGCTTAAAGTACGCTAGGTCGTTTAAAATACAAGCATAATATGTCAACCATTTAGGTACATTGTGTACCATTATTGAACCTGTAGGCTTGGTGATCCTAACCATTTCTGAAAGCCACTTGTGACACCATTCTATATATTCGGCGGCTGGTTTTTGATCTTTGTATGAGGTGTATTTTTTTTCAAGATTAAAGGGTGGATCAGCAAATGCCATATCCACACTGTTATCTTCAATGTGTGACATTATTTTTAAGCAATCCCCTCTATTAACTTTATCCAAATATTTTGCCAACATGCCCATATCCCTTGATTTTGGTGCTTATTTTTTATATTTATCTGGTACGTGCTTCAGAATTATATCCTCCAATTGAGAAAGTGTTTTCATATTTAAGCAATAATGGCATCCTGTGAACATTTTCATCAAATCCGATCTTCTTGCTAGCCAACCAGCTCCATCAACTATATTCACAAATGCCCTAAACTTGGGTGCATACCTTACATTTTCACCTACTATTTTTTGAAACATGGCTTGTTGTTCATTCGCTCTGGTTGTCTGACTACTTGAGGTAGTCTCCATGTAACATGACATGACCATTACGTATGGATCACCCAATGATGGTATTGCATGATCTATTTCTTTCCCAACAAGCGCTACCTGTCCATGAGCATGTGTTATGCCGTATTTAGTTTGTACACCATCAAGAATATTTTCTATTCTTTTTTCGATATGCGCACCCTTCTGATCAGTATATTCACCGACCAATTTCTTGCGTACTACGTTACCAACGACATTTTCATCTCTTATAACCTCTGACCAGTTTCTTGGTAGAGATAATTGATCAAGATAAAAATCTGCAACCTGTTCTGCTAGTAGTTTGCTAGTTTTCCCTTCCAGGAACAATTTGGCAATGTGTTCTGCAAAATTGTCATCAGCCTTAATCTTGTTGAACACGGTGTCAGCTGTCCATTCCCGTCCAAAATCCTTCTCGACAAATCTTTGTGCTGTGAGTAACCTTAAAAATTTTTCCTGTGAGAGATTGGTGAGCGCTAGCAATACGCCAAGAAAATTCTGATCCTTTTGGATGAAGGCTTTAAGATTTATTGCTGGATCATCACCTGTTTTAAAATCCAGAATTTCTTTAACAATATTTCTAACACGTTCCCGCATTTGATTTTCGAGTTCGGGAATTTTCAGTAGTGGAGTACAAGTTTTTATGAATTCATCAAATGTAGGCTTTGATGAAGGTTGTTGTAACATTTTTATAATCACACTCAGTTAATTTGGTTTAATTATAGGTTATCAACTAGCAATATTCAATCTGTAACTAAAATGAAATTAGGGATTATTCCTTTCCAACGAGTAAGCCTACATTCAGCCTGATTGTATCCTGTAGAGAGTACCAGTAAGTTATAGAATAGTGGCATGGGATTTATCAAGAAGTAAACCCCAAACTAGATTTTTTCTACTTCAGATTTCAGGGCTACTGTACCGATATGTTCCAGATTGACCTAAAAATGGAATTTTTCTACGAGAGCATGTTCAGATAGCTAGGCTTCGGTTAAAGCAATGTCTGCGGATGTTAAGAGCTGGTATCAACAACTCAACACTGTGAAAAACTCACACATATACCGATATAGAAAATAGACTAATCTTACTTAATCTCCTTGAGGTTATAGCTTTGAGTTTTTCGAAACGCAATATGGGCTCACCTAACTAGCCAAGCTAATGATTTTGATTGCAGCATGGATTTCCTTTTTAGGAGTAGCGAAAGGTAAGTCTTTATTCCGGCCATACGACATGGTTCAAAACCACATAAATTGTTCTCTTTCAGGAAATTTGAAACCAATGACTTGATTTTGCCTTTAGAAAACTCCCAGTTTATGACACATTCCCTTTCTATTTTGAGTTTGGAGCTTACATACTCAAAGAAGTAGAATGCCCATAAGTAGTAATAGTCCCCAACTGACCCTGTCCACCAAGCTGCAGGTGCAAACACATCATACTTAACAAGGTTGAACCGTGCAGATTCAAGCGTTTGTTTAATAAAATCAGAAAATACCTTATCAGCTTTACTGCCGCATTTTGGGCACATTGGCGATTGTGGGATAGGCACGAAGGGAGTGTTACAGTACTTACAGTTGTATTTAAGATATGCGTGTAGGGTCATAAGTGTGCACCTAATTTGCCAAGTAAACCGAGAATATCCGTATTCTATCCGATTGTCAAGATTACAGATGAAACGGCAAAGTTAAATCTTGGCAAAGAGTGCCAAATGGTATATCATGCCTGCCAAAAGGAAAATCCAGTTAAATGAGCAAATGAATTGAATGGTTGGACTGATTTAACTCATCTTACATTAGGAGGATACTAAAATGCCTTTTGTCCAAAAGGCAAGGACAGGCGCTGGTCGCTTCGTGCAAATAATGGGGTGGGTTATTTGGCTAGGCAGCGGACTATATATTTTTGTTTATCAATTAGGGGTGATATACGATGCCTTTGGTTTTTGGCTGGCAGCTCTCTCATTCATTTTAGCCCCAATTGTATATTTATTTGCTCCCTTCATAGATTGGATAACTACAGGAATATTCCCTTTAGGTATATTTATTCTTTGGTTAGTTTCTTTGGCTGGAGGGTTGTTAATTGTTGCTGGCAGCCGTATAAGAGGAGAGTAAATTGAGAATAACCGCAGGTATCCTAATGATAATGGTTGGCCTTACAGTCTTCGCCACCTCAGAAAGATTATATGAACTGAGTGGTGAAAGTGATAACCCAGTGTTATTCGCATTACCTCTTATTATGTTTATTTTAGTTTTGGGGGGTAGCATTGCCGCATTCAGGAAAAAATCTTTTGGGTTGGCATTAACTGGAGCTATTTGCTCTATTGTCGTAGCACTTGCCTTTGGGATAGTTGGCATATTGAGTTCCCCCCCCATCTCTAGTTCTGGATTCATAGGAACGAGTATTTTTTATCTCCCCTTTATTCTTATGAGTATACTGTCGACCACATTCTTAATATTGAAAAATAGTGAATTCTCAAGGTAAATAGCATTTTCTACGAGACCAACTTCGGCTAGCAGGCTTCGGTCAAATTGAGTGTCCTAGGGGATACCCCGTACCGCCTTCGTTTGTGAACATCTAGCCTTGATTTGTGAACAGTTTAGCTTTGATTATCGGGTTGTTACCCCTGTTTGTTCACAGCTTGTAGTTTTCCACAGCTTCAAGGCATCATCGAAGGACAATGACTTGGTATAGCGTTCTACCATTGAAATTTGTTCCCAACCGCCAAGCGATTGGACAACACGAGTGGACAAGCCAGACTTCACTTGGTGAACGGCAAAGCCCCTACGGAACGAATGTGGATTGCAATGTATACCTGATTCTTTACCAAGCCTCTTTAGCATCATTTGAATACCACTAGCGTCAAGTTCAAAGCTGTCATGGGAAGTAAACCAATCCTTAACGAAACCGTTACCCGATAATGCCTTGCGGAACTTGTTACCCTTGCCAAGCACAATCACAGTTCCCTCAATCCAATTAAAATCGGAAGCCTTTACACTTGCAGCTTCAGATAACCTACAACCAGAGTGCCATAGAAAGTTGAGAATTGCCTTGTCCCTGTCGTTATGGCAATGACCCAGTAAGGCTTGAAGTTGTTCAAAGCTGATAGCGGGTAATATTTTCTTTTGCCGTCTAGGTGTCTCAACAAAGGTTATGGGATTTTCGGGGATATAATTATTGCGGAATAGCCAATTCACGAGTGCTCTAATACACTTGAAATAGTTCCACTTGCCATTATTGCAGGTCAGGTTATCCAAGAAGTCTTTAACGCCTTGTGAAGTAAGGGGATAGCCTATGAAGCGTTGCAACCGCCATTCATAGTCGGTGATAGTTCTTGGTGATAGACCATTGGCTCGACTTTTTAAGAAGGTTGTTAGCAGTTCCCTTGTGAACACTTTTTGGGAGTTTGTGAACACTTTGAAGCTAGAAGTTGTGAACACCTTATGTTCAACCAGGGAAGACTTGAGGGTTGTTTTTGATGGTTTTTGAAGCTGGGAAGTGGTAGCGGGGGTTGGATTTGAACCAACGACCTTCGGGTTATGAGCCCGACGAGCTGCCACTGCTCCACCCCGCGATATCTTCTAAGTATAGTCTCTGGCAATTTCCAGTGTCAAGTTTGCGGCGT